>CACZPA010000166.1 GCA_902782895.1 uncultured Eubacteriales bacterium | reverse complement strand
TCCGTTCGAGCTGTATCTTGAACCACACAGCCGGACAGAATAAGACCCAAGCTCAACAATATTACGCATATTCGTTTCATCTCTTCGTCCTCCTTCAGATCGTCCCAAAGTATTCTATTGCAGCCGCGCCATTCTGCGGCAAAATCGTCAGAGTTGCCTGACTGTTGTGCAGATTTCTTTGTATACTATTATACTCGGGAAAAGACGATCAATATCTCAGGGTATTTTGAAAAAAATAAATACTTTTAAGAAGGAAGGAAAGGGAATGAGACAGCGCTTCCTAATTCCCGGTCTGCTTTCAGAGCAGGACTGCTGTCCCAAATCATGAAACGGTCATTAAAAGCTCCTTCTTTATCGTTATTTACTGACTCGTCCAACACAAATAAGAAAAACCCGCCACGATCCTTGGGAAAGCGACGGGTTTTTCTATAAACCGAATTGTGCAGATCAGGTATTTCCGGATTAAAGCCAGTCTCAACATCAGGCTTAACTCCAACCGTAAAGCCAGACTCAAATTCGCCTCGCTATGCCTGCTCTTAGTTCTCCTTCTCGAGCAGCAGGACCGGTGCGGAGAGGACGCTGGTGCGCTTGAGCTGATATTCGTAGCAGAAGCGGGGGCCCTCGCTGCGCCAGGCCATCGGGCCGCACCAGGCTTCCTTTTCGTCGCAGAGATGTACCGGGCCGAAGCTGTTGACACGGTTGCCGAAAGCCGTCAATTCGACCTTGTGAACTCCGTCAAGCCGGCCGAGCGAGATCCGATACGGCGCATAAGCGAGCACGCCCTTCTCTTCTCCGTCAACGCGGACTTTGAGCAGCGGATTCCGGTATTTGCTGGCCTCCAGCAGGCACTGCCCGCCATTGCCCTCCACCTCAAAGTGGTAGGTCACATTTCCGCCGTAGAAAGGCAGTCCCTGCACGGTCCAATCGCCGAAATACAGGCTGCGGACCGGCTCTGTGATGCGTGCGTGATCTCCGTGAACCTCGACGCCGAAATCGCCCAGCAGATAGGACCATTCGACGTTTGTCTCGACCTTGTAAGGCATCTCGATGACCAGTGTATTCTGTCCCTCACGGACAGCTCCGACCGGGATCGTGCAGATCGCCGGATCCACGTACCAGCCGTCCGCCACGGCATCGATCTCTACACCGTTCCAGGAGATCGTCAGATCCTCCGGATGCTCCGTCGCAAGCTTCACACCATCGACGCAAAGAGCACTGTCGATCGTATAGCGAAGCGCCAGCGTGTGCTCCGCTTTTTCTTTTTTGCGGGTCCAGGGCTGCGCGAAGGCCTCTACCTTAAGCGGCCAACCGAGCCTCTCACGGAGGATATTGTCGATGCGGAGAATCTCCTCCGGCTCCGCCCACTCTTCTCCGTCAAGCGAATACTCCGCAATGTCGAGAAGCAGAGCATTCGGCTCGGACAGCGTTACCGGAACCCTGCCCCACGGACGCTGTACCTGAATGAACTTTGCGCCGCCGGTTGCTCCGCATGACGGATGTGCAGTCTTCTCCGCGGCCGGGCTCAGACGGAGCAGCAGACTGTCATGATCATACAGCGTGTACTGAATCCTGGTCCTGCCGTTTCTTATCTCCGTCATGATCGGTTTATGATCTCCGTCAAGCGTATTATAGATCTCCGCATTCCATGTTCCCGGGATCTCGATCACAACGTCCTGCCTTGTGGGCACGTCCTTATTCTTCTCCGGATCCGCCTGAGCCAGGAAAAGCCATTTGCCATCGTGTTCGACACGCATCTGATACAGATACTCCTCCGCACGGCTTCCGTCCGCGCGGAATACGGAGACGTTGCGGACATTCTCCAGCGCCGCGAGCAACTCCGTCCGGCTGAACGGAATCTGCTTAGACTTCTTCGCGAGCTTCTGCGCGCGGTCTGACGGAATCGCGTCCACATAGGGCGCCGCGTCTCCCATAAAAATCAGCTGTCCTCCGGCTCTGCGGAAAGCTTCCAGCCGCTCGAGCGTCGTGGAGCGGAGCGTCACATTACCCGGTACCACGACCGCGTCATAGGCCATTTCTCCGACATGGAACCTGCGGCCCTTCTGCACCGGATCCTGCTCCGGCAGCAGCGATTCCGCGATAAAGTCAAAGTCGAGCTGTCCGCGCAGCAGCCAATCGATCGTGTTCTGAAAATGCTCTTCGAGCTGGGCCTTGGCCGCCGCGGTCTGCTCCTGCGGACCCCAGGCCAGCCACATGCTCTCGACCGGATGGATCACTCCGATCCGCACGTCCGGTTTTCCGCTTGTGAGCGCGGTATTCACGCGGGCAAAATGATCCTCGACATATGGATATTCCTTATACCATGGTGACTGGAAGAAGATCGACGCCGGATAGTCACGCTTGGCTTCTCCGGCCATGCTCGCCCAGGAAAGATGCTGCACGCGCAGCGTTACGCCGAGCGCGGCCTGCCAGTCGCCCTGCAGCTTATGTCCACGGAAATCAAAATCCCAGCCGGTTACGCCGTACAGCTCACTGGTCATGCCCTTGCGGCCGTACTGATGGACTGCGCTCTGCGCCTGCTTCGCCGTCGAATACTCGCGTCTATCGCAGAGCATATCGATACCGGGCTGTCCAAAGGACCGGTAGGATCTCATGGCCTCGCCAAGGGCCGCCGTCTGCGAGGTCAGCGTCGGCTCTGACATCATGTGTCCGGTCAGCATGAATCCGTGCTGCTCGCACCATTTCCCGATCGTGTCCGCGAACGCACTGGCAAAACGCTCTGCGATGTGGTCATGATAACGGTAGCGGTTGACGGAGACGGCTCCGTCCGGCAGCTCCCAGAAGATCTCCGGCACGGTATCCAGGAACTCCGCACCGTACTGTTTTCTATATGTTTCGTCAAAATCATCCGTGTACGGCAGCTGGCAGACCTTCTTTTCCTCCGCGAAGCCCAGCGTCGTCTTGTGCGCGAACTGCGGTTCGTCGGTGAAGATCGCCGGCACCGTCTTGCCGAATTCATCCCCGATCTCCTTATAATACGCCTCATGCGTCACTTCTATGAAACGCTGTACAGCCTTGGGATTGAGTGTATCCAGATAAGCCTGATCGTTGAACCAGCCGCTGTCAGGCATGATTTCCTCATACAGATACCAGACGGCTTTATCTCCGCCAGCGGAGCTGTCAGGCAAAGTATCTTCTCCGGCAAGCCTCTTGTATCCGGCAAGAACTCCGTCACGAATCTCAACTTCATAGCTTGCCAGATACTTGCCGTTTCCCTGCTGTTGGAGATATCCCATGCTCGAGCCGTACCGCTTGGTCCGCGGCAGCGGTCCGGTCTGTTTCTCCGGCGTAAAGACCAGATACCGCGCGCGGTACTGCGGATCCTTGGTCACCAGTCCGCCGGCGGCTCCGGAGGGCCAGCGGTCCTCATCGTACAGCCAGGCAAGCATCTTCTCCTTCTTGGCCTTCTCAACACAGGCCTTGATGACC
>CACZPA010000165.1 GCA_902782895.1 uncultured Eubacteriales bacterium | reverse complement strand
TTTTTCAGGTTCTCCGGTCTGTCCGGCGGACGTTATCTGCCAGAGAAATGAGGAAAACACTTTGAATGTTCTAACTTATCTTCCGCTTGCTGCCGGAATCGGTCTTTTCCTGTACGGAATGCACATTCTGGGACAGTCCCTGGAACGTCTTGCCGGCAACAAAATGGAACAGACATTGGAGAAACTGACCGATAATCCGCTCAAAGGCGCGCTGCTCGGAACCGGTGTCACCGCTGTTATTCAGAGTTCTGCCGCTACCGTCATCATGGTCATCGGTCTTCTGAACGCTAATATCTTCACGTTGTTCCAGGCATTTCCGGTCATCATGGGCGCCAATCTCGGAACAACCGTCACAGGCCAGCTGCTTCGTCTGGGAGACATCAGCGGAGCCGGCACGGTTCTGTCTCTGCTGAAACCTTCCGCATTCGGACCGGTTCTCGTCGCGGTCGGCGCATGCATGATTGTTTTCTGCAAGAAGCACTCCGTCCGGACCAAAGGCAATCTGATCATCGGTCTCGGCATGCTTTTCTTCGGAATGTATACCATGGAATCTACGCTTGCCCCGCTTGGACAGCAGCAATGGTTCCTCGATCTGCTCGTCGCGGTACAGAATCCTCTTATCGGTGTCATCCTCGGATTCATTATGACCGCGGTATTGCAGAGCTCCTCCGCTTCTGTCGGTATTCTGCAGGCTCTCTCGATCACCGGAGCGATCACGTATTCCAACGCGATCCCGCTGATCCTCGGCCAGAATATCGGTTCCTGCATGACGGTTCTGCTCGCTACGGCAGGCAGCACCCGTAAAGCAAAGAGAGCCGCTTTTCTGCATGTTTTCTATAAAACACTCGGTGTGATCGTCTTTCTGGCGGTCATTTACGGTGCCGACGCCTTCTTCCATTTCGGCTTCTGGGACACCGTACTCAACCGAGGCAGCGTCGCGGATTTCCATACCCTTTTCAACATCATTATCCTGATCGGTTTCTTCCCGTTCCGCAATCTGATCGTCCGCATGACGGAGAAACTGATCCCGGACAAAGCAGTCGCCGGCCCCTCTTCCGAAGCGGAAACACAGCTGGCCCGTCTGGACAGCTTCCTGCTCGCGACACCGGCCCTTGCTCTCGCGGAATCCCGCAAAGTCGTAATCGATATGGGAGAAACAGCACTTGCATCCTTCGATCTTGCCCGCAAGCTTCATGAGAACTATACCGAAGAGGGCGAGGAAGAGCTGCAGCGTTATGAGGATTTCCTGGATCGCGCGGAGAACAAACTGAACAACTACATCCTGCAGATCACACCGCATCGCCTTTCCAACCGTGAGAACAATACCGCCGCCGAAATGCTCCATTCCATCGGTAATTTCGAGCGGATCGGCGATCACTGCATCAATATTCTTGATGTCGCGCGCTTCAACGCAGAGAATTCCATCACCTATTCGGACTCCGCATGGGTCGAACTGAACAAGATTCTGGACGCCTCCCGCGAGATTCTTTCGGAGACCGTGGAGCTTTACCGGAATAATGACGCGCAGGCCGCGTCTCATATCGAGCCGTATGAGCAGGTCATCGACGAAATGCAGCAGATCCTCAAGGACCGTCATATCGACCGGCTGCGTCTGGGCCTCTGCAATGTCGACAGCGGCATCTCGTTCCTGGAGATCCTCGGTAATCTGGAGCGTATTTCCGATCACTGTTCCAACATCGCGCTCAACATCCTGCAGATGAATTCCAAGGACTATATTCACTTCGCCTATCACGAGAAGGTCAACGAAGGCCCCAAGCTTTCCGATTCTCCGGAATTCACGATCCACGAGGATTATTTCCGCGCCAAATATGCTCTGCCGGTAGACAATCCTGAAGTGGAAAAGAAGCTTGAAGAAGAGCGCGAAGCCGCTATCGAAGAGCTGAAGCAGGAAGAATGGCGGCAGGAAGAAGAGCTCAAGAAGAAGTACGGCAAAGCAAAAGAGAAAGACAAGGCCAAGGATAAGGATAAAGCCAAATCCAAAGAAAAGCTCAAAGAAGATAAGAAGAAAAAGAAATAAACCGGCCGGTCCGGCATTAATATGTACCACCTGACGCGTAAACACAAAAGCGCAGCCCGGATTCATCCAGAATCGAAGCTGCGCTGTTTTTATACTTCTGCAGAATTACTCTGACTGTCTTATTCTGAACGTTTTACTCTGTCTGTTTTGCTCCGCCTGTATTACTCTGCTGCCTTCAGACGCTGCAGGACACGTTCTGTCCCAAGGAGCTGGCAGACCGTCCACAGATCCGGCGACTGTGCGCGTCCTGTAATCGCGACGCGCAGGATCATCGACAGATCTCCGACGCTTCCCGCGTAGGCATCCGGGTTCTTCTTGTATTCCTTCATGTCCGCGCAAAGGCCATACTGCGGGCACATGGATTTGATCCGTTCAAACCACGCGCTGTTATCGTCCGCACCATTGTAGATTTTCTGATAATCCTCCAGCACGGCGCTGATGGTCTCCTTGGGCAACGCCGGCATCTGGCTGTCATCACGTACAAAAAGCTCATCATAGAAGAAGGAAACATACGCCCGGACTTCCTCCCAGCGAGCGAAATCCTTACGCGGCTTCTTCCCGCCGCGGCCGATCGCGAAGATCGATTTTGCATATTCCGGATCCCTCGTCAGGAGTGTATAAAGCTCAGCGTCGAATTCATTAGCCCACTCCGTCACCGCGTCATACACTTCTTCGGCTGTCATACGGGAGATCACGTTCTTACTGACGTCCTCCAGCTTCTCCAGATCGAACAGCGCGCCGGAAGCACTCATTTTTTGCGTGGTGAACTTAAACTGCTCGTAAGGCAGCGTCGGATTGGCCAGTCTCCACTCCTCGAAGTTCGAATTGAGCGTCGTCATCAGATACTCCATGACCGCGCGGACCGGGAAGCCCTGCTGCTTGTAGTAGGTCAGCGCCAGTTCCGGATCCTTCCGCTTCGAAAGCTTGCGTTTGGAGCCTGTCTCGGGATCGATCTTCATGAGCTGCGCGGTATGCAGATATTTCGGCGTCTTAAAACCGAGAACCTGGAACATCTGCAGATGCATCGGCAGCGTCGCGAGCCATTCCTCCCCGCGGACGACATGTGTCGTTCCCATCAGGTGATCATCGATAACGTGCGCGAAATGATAGGTCGGAATACCGTCGGACTTGAGCAGAACCAGATCCTGATCGTTCTCCGGAAGCTCCAGATCGCCCTTAACAAGGTCCTTGATCTTGACACGGCGGGACGGATCTCCGGGAGAACGGAAACGAATGCAATAGCTCTTGCCGGCCGCGAGCGCTTCCTTCACCGCTTCGATGGAAGCGTCTCTCCAGACCGCGTATTTGCCATAATAGCCTGTTGTCTCTTTAGCAGCCTCCTGTTTCGCGCGCATCTCGTTCAGCTCTTCCTCTGTGCAGAAACAGGGATAGGCATACCCGCGCTCTACAAGACTCTTCGCGTAAACGTGATAGATCTCTTTACGCTGTCTCTGATAATACGGACCGTAGCTGCCCTTCTCACCGTCTATCACGGCGCCTTCGTCCGGACGCAGCCCGAAATCCCGGAAAGCCTCGATAATCTTGCGAACACCGCCTTCTACCGCGCGTTTCGCGTCTGTATCCTCGATCCGCAGGAAGAAGACACCGCCCGACTGATGCGCGAGGCGCTCATCAACAAGCGCTCCGTACAGGTTGCCCAGATGCATGAAACCGGTCGGAGAAGGCGCGATTCTGGTGACCTTTGCCCCTTCGCCCAGCTGCCGCGGCGGATATTTCGCCTCGATATCTTCTGGCGTCTCTGTCACTTCCGGAAATAAAAGCTTTGCAAGTTCCAGCTCGTTCATGGTTATTCCTCTTCCTTTTCTGATGTATTTGCAGTCTTGTTACCTGTGGTCCCGGCTGTCTTATTAACGGTGGTCCCGGCTGTTGCTCCGGTATCCGGAACGCCTTCGGCCTTCTCTCCGACCTTGCGCTCCGTACCGTTCCGAAGCCTTTTGATATTGTCTTTATGTTTAATATAGATCATGACCGTGAAGAAAAGCGATAACAGCACGGTCTCCAGCCCGTTCGGCCCTCCGAGATAGAAAACGGCCGTGAAGATCGGAAACAGCGTGACAAAAAGCAGCGACGCCGCGGACATATATCTTGTTACGGCAAGTACGATCAAGGCCGGGATACCGGCGATCAGCAGGATTCTCCAGTCCATGAACGCCATGATGCCGATCGTAACGGCGACACCCTTGCCTCCACGCCATTGCATAAAGAACGGGAAATTATGGCCGAGCACGGCTCCGATTCCGGTATACAGCAGCAGATATTTGTGTGAATATCCGAAGATCGCGGAGCTTACCAGCAGAGCGAGTATCCCCTTAGCGATATCCCCTGCCATGCAAAGCAGACCGGTTTTGGTCCCCAGGACCCGGATCGCGTTCGTCGCGCCGGAATTACCGCTTCCGTAATTGCGGATATCGATATGTCTCTGCAGCATTCCGACGAGATAAGACGTCTGAATGCATCCGAAAACATATCCGATCAACAGACACCATATTCTTGCCATTTTACTCCTCTCTTTACATCTTCCGCGTGTAAAATGCGTATCCCCTTGCTATCAGAATCTTTCTTCCAGGACTCCCCGCTCCCGAATGATAAAATGCAGCGGTGTTCCGCTGAAGCCGAAATTCTCCCGGATCTGGTTCTCGATATAACGGGTATATGAATAATGCATCAGCTTCTTATCATTGACAAAGATTACAAATGTCGGCGGCTTTACGCCAATCTGCGTCATGTAGTAGATCTTAAGCCTGCGTCCCTTGTCTGACGGCGGCTGATTCAGCGACATCGCCTCGTAAAGCACATCGTTCAGGACGCCTGTCGCGACGCGTTTATTCTGATTCTCCTCGATCAGCTGAATGCTGTCAAAAAGCTTATCGATCCGCAGACCAGTTTTCGCGGAGATGAAGACCTTCACGGCATACGGCATGAAGCTGAGCACTTCATCCAGCTGACGGCTGAATTTATAGATCGTCTTATCGTCCTTCTCGATCGCGTCCCATTTGTTGACAGCAAGCACGACACCTTTGCCCTTATCATGCGCGAGTCCGGCGATCTTCGCGTCCTGCTCGGTTACACCGGTCTCCGCGTCGATCATTACGATCGCGATGTCACAGCGCTCTACGCTCGCGACGGCCCGGATGACGGAAACCCGCTCAATATCCTCGTCAACCCGGCTCTGTCTGCGGATGCCCGCCGTATCGATGAAAAGATACTGCCGGCCCTGATTTGTAACGACCGCGTCGATGGAATCCCTTGTTGTGCCGGCGATGTCGCTGACGATCACACGGTCCTCTCCCAGCAGTTTATTGATCAGAGAAGATTTGCCGACGTTCGGCTTTCCAATGACGGCAAGCTTCAGAAGCTCTGTCTCCTCGTCCTCCTCCGTCTCCCGCGGGAAATACTTGATCACTTCGTCAAGAAGATCTCCGATCCCTTGGCCTTGCTCCGCGGAGATCGGCATCGGATCGCCGAGTCCGAGACTGTAAAACTCATACATCGCCGTAATATCGACCATGTTGTCGAGCTTGTTGACCGCGACAACGACCGGTTTACGGCTCTTGCGAAGCATATTCGCGACCTCGAAATCCGCGTCGGTAATACCGGATTTCGCGTCCGTTACGAAGATGATCACGTCCGCCGTATCGATCGCAAGCTGTGCCTGCGACCGCATGGATTTCAGCAGAATATCGTTCGTATCCGGCTCAATACCGCCGGTATCGACGATCAGATAATCTTTATCCAGCCAGGACGCGTCGGAGTAAATCCGGTCCCTTGTAACGCCCGGTGTGTCCTTCACGATGCTTACCCGGCGTCCGGCCAGTTTATTAAACAGCGTAGACTTGCCGACATTCGGACGGCCTACCACTGCGACAATCGGTTTCATATCTTTAACGCTCCTTCATTAAACAGGTCACAATCTGGTGAACAAAATCCCTGCCAGATGATTGTACACTATCTATCTCTGTCTGTAAAGCCTCTTTCAGAGCCTCTACGGTCACATCGTCGAGCAGGATCGGCGCGTCCGAGCGCAGGAGATTCCCCGGGAGAAGGATAAGATCGCCAAGATCCTTGTCCTGCAGCTGATTGAGTATGTCCTTTCCGGTCAGCAGTCCTGTCACGGTAATGTGCTCTCCGAAGAAATCATTCCGGATGCAGAAGACCTGTACTTTCCCGCCCGGTACCCTCTCAAGGATCCGGTCCACCGTATCCTGTATAAACGGATAGGCGCACTGCGCTGTAACAACGCTTACCGTACCGCTGCCCTTCGCGTCCGCGGGGATTGCCGCGATCGCTTCCTCTGCCTCGTCCAGGAAAAGCCGCATCATCCCGACGCCGTTTTCGATCTGGAGGTAGCCGTCATACGCTTCTTTTGGCGGAAGAGGCTCCTCCGCCAGAATGTAGAATTCATCGGCAAGATGTACGAAATGCAGCCCATACTGTTTGAAGCATTTCTCCCGCCACGGCTCAACCTGCCGGATCAAGGCCCGTGCGTCTTCTCTGGTAAAAGGCTCCAGTGGATAGAGGCCTTCCCGATACTTTGTCAGACCGACCGGGACGATCGACAGGCTCTGCATCATGGGGACAAATTCCATCAGATCCGTCAGTGTCCGCTCGAGCGCAGCCCCGTCGTTGATCCCGCGGCACAATACGATCTGACCGTTCATCACGATCCGCGCGTTATAGAACTGCCGCATCTGCTTCATGATCTCCACGGCGCGGGGATTCTTGAGCATCCTGACGCGCAGCTCGGGATCCGTCGTATGCACGGATACATTCATCGGCGACATATGGAAGCGGATGATTCTGTCGATATCTTTCTGCTTCATATTCGTCATCGTGATATAGTTTCCGTTCAGGAAGGACAGCCGCGAATCATCGTCCTTAAAGTAAAGCGTCGGCCGCATTCCTTTGGGCAGCTGATCGATAAAACAGAAGATACACGCGTTGCTGCAGCGCTTATAGGCTCCCATAAAGGAGTCTTCAAACAGCAGTCCGATATCTTCGTTCTCGTTCTTCTCGATCTCTGCCTGGTACGGCTCTCCGTCCACTGTCTCCATATCCAGCAGAATTTTTTCGGCGTTTGTATAGAAATCATAGTCCAGAACGTCTTCGATATCGTGTCCGTCAATGGCGCACAGACAGTCACCCGCCTCGATTCCGAGCTCCTCCGCGATACTGCCGGGAACGATTCCTGTAACTAAGTGTTTCATCCGTTATCCGCTCCCTTAAGCTCCAGAAAAGCCGCCATTCTTCCCGGTGTCTTTGTTTTCCTGTAGGAATGGAAGATATCCGGCCGGCAAGCCGTGCAAAGATCCGTTACGGTAATCGATTCCGGACGCACACCGCTTGCGATCAGCGCTGTCCGATTCGCCTCCCATAGATCGCCATAGTATTTGCCCGGTGCCTCGGCCTTGCGGAAGAATCGTCTTGCCTCTGCCCCGAAAGTCTTCTCAAACTCCGGGATCAGTTCCTCTCCGCACTCAAAACAGTCCGGTCCAATAGAAGGCCCTATCGCGGCGATCAGATCCGCTGGATCCGTCCCGAAAGCCTCCTGCATATGCCGTACGGTAACAGCCACGATCTGCGCGGCCGTCCCGCGCCAGCCCGCGTGCGCGAGACCGATTGCTTTTTTGACCGGATCCAGCAGATATACCGGAACACAGTCCGCATGAATCGTGACAAGACAGACATCCGATTCATCGGTGATCAGGCCGTCGATTCCTGTGATCTCCCGCGGTCTGGTCACGCCCTTGCCGCGGTCGCTCCGTCCTACACGCAGGATCTGTGTCCCGTGGACCTGTGCGGACACAACCATATCCTCTGCCTTGCAGCCCAGGATCCCGGCCATCTTCCGGTAATTAAGCAGCACATTCTCCGGATCATCATCGCTCGTGATACTGAGATTCATTCCGTACGGATCCCGGCTGAATCCGCCGATCCGGGAAGAGAATCCGTGCCTTACAAGCCCGGTCTGCTCAAAAGAAGGCACCGTAAAATACACTGTTCCGTCCTGTTCATGAACGTTCCAGGTTCTGCTTGTCAGCTCTTGCATCCGCGGATCCTCCTTTACGAATTATTCTCCCGGCCGGAACGCGTC
The DNA here is from genome assembly GCA_902782895.1 of uncultured Eubacteriales bacterium. Lineage (GTDB taxonomy): Bacteria > Bacillota > Clostridia > Lachnospirales > Bianqueaceae > RUG12817. Next base: position 3,870 of record CACZPA010000165.1, on the reverse strand, counting down.
CTTCAGAACGCGGATATACAACCGGCCGTCCTGCTCCATCATTTCGATCACGTCAAAACGCACCGGCACGTCATTAATCCCTTTCTGCAGCATATAGGTCTGCGCGGTATAAGCGATCCGGCGCCTTTTTACGGCATCGACAGCTTCTGCGGGGGTACCGTAGCGCTGCGAAGTCCGATACTTGACCTCGCCGAAAACAAGCTGTCCCTCTTCCTCATAGATCAGGTCGATTTCGCCGTGCCGTGACCGGTATTGCTGTTCCAGAACATGTGCTCCGCGGCTTTCCAGCCAGCGAGCCGCGGCATGCTCCATCTGTGTGCCTGTCTGTCTGTTGTTATTCTTCAATCTGACTCTACAAAATGCCCGATAAAAGTCCTTCTGTGGATCGGGCACGGACCGTATTCCCTGATCGCCGCGATATGCGCGGCTGTGCCGTATCCCTTGTTATCGCGAAAGCCGTACTGCGGATACAGCTCATCCAGCTCCTCCATCAGCGTGTCCCTGGTGACTTTAGCCAGAATACTGGCGGCCGCTATCGAAACTGACCGCGCGTCGCCGTGAACGATCGGCTGCTGGGGGATGCTGATATCATGCAGTGTAAGCGCGTCGATCAGAAGCGCGTCCGGCTGCAGTGTCAGCTGCGCGATCGCTCTGCGCATCGCAAGCATCGTTGCCTGCAGGATATTGATTCTGTCGATCGTTTCCACATCCGCCGCGCCGACTGCCCAGGCGATCGCTTTTTCCCGGATCACGTCGTAAAGCTCTGCGCGTTTCTTCGCGCTGACCTTTTTGGAATCGTCGACGCCGGGAATTACAAGCTCCGTATCCGGAGGCAGGATCACCGCTCCGGCCATTACCGGACCTGCCAGCGGTCCGCGGCCGACCTCATCGACACCGCAGATCAGCGTATAGCCCTGCTCGCGCAGCCTGTTTTCCGCTTCAGACATCTCATGATAATGCTCGATCCATTGTTCCTGTGTTCTTCTGGGCATTTTTATTTTCCTTCCGGCGTTTCGGCCGCGGCATTGTCCGTGCTTGCTGCCTGTCCGTCATCCGACGGAATCTCCGGGCACTGTTCCAGCGTGATCCGTCCGATCCGCCCGCTGCGGTAATCATCCAGGAAAGTATTCGCGGCCCGTTCCAGATCCAGCCGGCCGCGCCCCAGTACGAATCCTCGGTGCTGAGCCAGTACCGGCAGCAGTTCTTCTGCGGTCAGTGCCAGCTCATCTTCCGTAAAACGGTACCGTGCCGCCAGTTCTTTACTGTATCCTGGGCGGATATAATCAAACAGCCGCAGCGCGATCGTGTACGTATCGACAACATCCTCCGAGATGGATCCGATACACGCGATCCTGAATCCGATCTCCGGGTCTTCAAATTTAGGCCACAGGATTCCCGGTGTATCCAGAAGCTCCATGTCAGACCCGATGCGGATCCACTGCTCATGCCGCGTCACACCCGGTTTATTCCCGGTCTTGGCCGCTTCACTGCGTCCGGTCAGGCGATTGATCACGGTAGATTTGCCCACATTCGGAATCCCGGTAACCATCAGGCGAAGCCTTCGTCCTTCCCGTCCGCGCTCCTTCTCTCGCTGCAGTTTGTCCGCGCAGAGCTTCTGCGCAAGCGGCTGAATATCCCGCATTCCTTTACCGTGCAGAGCGTCGATCGCGATGGTGCCGTAGCCTTGCGCTTCATACCATTTCCGAAAACGTGCCGTCTCTTCCGGATCGGCTAGATCCGCTTTGTTAAGCGCGATAATCCGCGGTCTGCGGCTCCAAAGCTTATCCAGATAAGGATTCTTGCTGCTTACAGGTATTCTCGCGTCAACGACCTCAATCACCAGATCGACCAGCGAGATGCTCTTCTGCATCTGCCGTTCGGTCTTGGCCATATGCCCCGGGAACCAGTTTATATTTGCATTGTTTTCATTCATGATCTTGTTTTTTCGTGTTGCCCATTCCCTGTCTGATTATCAGAAAATCCCCAGAGGAAAAGCCCTCTGGGGAATGATTCTCACGTAATGAACTTAAAATCCTTGAGCGGCCAGATACGGAACGCAGCCTTGCCGACAATCTGTGATCTCTTAACCGTCCCCACTACTTTATAGCGGCTGTCCTTGCTGTTGCCGCGGTTGTCTCCCATCACAAAATACTCACCGTCCGGTACGACAATCTCGCCGTCCATATCTCCTGTCTTGATCGTCCGCACGTCCAGATAAGCGCTTTCATCATAGACAGCTTCGTTAACGTAGACATTGCCGTTCAGCAATTCGATCGTATCTCCCGGAAGCCCGATGACACGTTTGATCAGGAATTCTTCTTTATTCGTATCCGGATTGAGCCATTTGAAGACAATGATGTCTCCCCGCTGCGGCTCCGTGAAACGATAGATGAATTTGTTGATCAGAACACGGTTCTGATCCATCAGCGTGGGCTGCATGGATGTGCCCTCAACAGTGCAATTCTGCGCGATAAAGGTGATGACCAGCCACGCGATCAGAAGCGCCAGAAGGATATCCTTGGTCCAGACCAGAATACCCAAGATGATCTTAAGTGTACGGCCCTGCTCCGGCACGTCGTGATCATATGCTTTGGAAACTACCGTTTTACCCTTGGTCCTGGTAAAACGAAGAGCCGGACGCTTGCGCGCCGCCTTCTGTGCAGGCTCTTCCTCCGCCGCGGCAGCCGTGATCTTCTCGGAATCTTCTCTCTTGATGGCTTCGGTCTTGGCGCTCTCAAAAGCGGCCGACATCCCGCTGCCGGAACCTGTCCCCGAAGAAGCGGCAAGTCCCATGTCGTCTTCCTCAAAGAAAGACTCCATATAAGAATCAGAACCGGCTGCACTGTCCGTCTCCGAAACCGCACCGTCCGCAGGCGTGGATTCCGTCTGTGAAGTGCCGGACGGGGAACCCTCCTTAACCGCGTTAAAATCGATCTCCAGCAGTTCGGACAGATTTCTCGTGTCCCGGTTCCTTGCTTTATTGTTATCCTGTGTCTCCATTTCGTACCCTTTCCGGATCCGCAAAAATCAAGTCACCTTATAGTGTATCAAAAGATAATGGTATATCTGTAAAAGAAACGGGCAAGACTGCGCCTGCCCGTTATGTTCCGATATTAAGCCAAGCGCCGCAGGTATCAGATCTTCTCCTTAACCTTAGCAGCCTTACCGATACGATCGCGCAGATAGTACAGCTTAGCGCGGCGAACAGTACCACGGCGTACGATATCGATGTGGTCAAGAACCGGTGAGTTCACAGGCCATGTCTTCTCAACGCCAACGCCATAGGACATACGGCGAACGGTGAAGGTCTCGCGCAGGCCGCCGTTCTGGCGTCTGGTAACGACTCCCTCGAACATCTGGATTCTCTCTCTGGTACCTTCCTTAATGCGGGCATATACACGGATCGTGTCGCCTACGCGGAAAGCCGGAATCCCCTCTTTAATCTGTTCCTTCTCGATCTGTTTGATGATCTCTTCATTCATGATAAAATTCCTCCTGATGCATAGCAGCTCATTCCCGCGCGCAGCTGATCGAAAGCTGAGCGGTCCGGCAGCGGAGCAGCCTTAATTCTTGAGGTGTCCCCCGCAGAGGATCACCGGGTGCAGGCTCTACCTGCAGACTTTAGCATTATAACACGAACAGAGCAAGGATGCAAGCGTTTTTTCAGTTCTTTTCTTCAGTTTGTCAAAGAATGCAGAGTTCTGTATAAGAAATTGTTCTGTCATCCATTGAAATGATCGCATATTCCATACTATATCTGGTTCCATCCTCTACAGGAGGCTCGAAAAAGGCTTCTACCTTTTCTGACAATCGTTTACCAGCTACAATCAGATAATCCTCATTCTGGATATCCATAATCAAATCTTATTA
>CACZPA010000164.1 GCA_902782895.1 uncultured Eubacteriales bacterium | reverse complement strand
CTTATAGGAGCACATCATGCCGCCCATCATCTCGCAGCACGCATAGGGACGCGTCTCCGGGTCATAGGACGGCTCAAAATTGTATTCTCTGGTTACCGCGCTGTTGTGATTGTCCCGATAGAAATACTCCGGTGTGGCCGGATGAATGGCCGGTTTATCGTAAAAAAGCCAGGGCTGATAGGAATATCCGCCCCATAGCGGCAGCGCCTCTTCCACGGGTGTCACGGCCCCGCCCCAGGCCGTCGCGGTGTAGAAAGGCGTCCGGATGCCTTCCTCCTGCATGATCTTTTTGAGCGCCAGCATATACTCCAGCCCGGAATGACCGCCATTGACCCATTCATTGGATATGCCGGTCGTCATCTCCCAGGGTGCTGACGAGTGCTGATACTCATTCTCGATCTGCGTCCCGACGATGCATCCGCCCTGCGCAAAATAATGTCCGTCCATCTGCCCGTGCAGTGCTCGGAAAAACCTGCGTACGGCCTCCAGAAAGCCGGGATTGTTCTCGCGCACATCAAAAGGCTTCCCGTACAGCCAGTCGGGAAGCCCTCCGTTGCGCATCTCTCCGTGATCGAAAGGTCCGATGCGCATAATGACCATCATATCGTGTTTTTCGCAAATCTCCAGAAATGCCCGCAGATCGCGGCAGCCGTCGAAACGGAATACTCCCTCTTCCTCCTCATGGACATTCCAGAAGACATAAGTGGACAGAATATTGATGCCGCCGCATTTCATCTTTACGACAGAATCCTCCCATTGATCCGGAGAAACCCTCGCAAAATGCATTTCTCCGCTGATCCCGAAGAAAGGCTTTCCGTCGGCCGTCATATAATAATTGGTAAAACCGATGCGCCGTCCATCAGGACTGCAGCCGGAAAACCGATCTCCCAGATCGTAGATTCTTTTACCGTCGACATGAGACAGATCCATCGTATACATGCAAAATCACCTCTGTCCGTTATCTGTTGATCCTGTACAGCCGTACATTTTATGATCTCAGGCTCACAACGGTCTCGATCCCGCCTGTGAAGCAGAACATATCCACGCAGTAGATCTTCTCCACCTGCATGCCCTGTTCTGTCAGGTATTTCAAGTCTCTCGCAAGTGTCCCCGGATCGCAGGAAACATAGATAAACCGTGAGGGCCGGAGCGCGGCAACTGTCTCGAGCAGCGGCAGTTCACAACCCGCGCGCGGCGGATCCACAACGATCACATCGGGCTTATACTTAGGATCCCGCGCCAGCTCCGGGAGGATCTCCTCCGCTTTGCCGAGGAAAAACTCTACGTTATCCGTACCGTTGTCTTTCGCGTTTGCCCGCGCGTCCTCTACGGCCGCCGGGAAAATCTCCGCGCCATAGACCTGTCTTGCTTTTCTTGCCAGAAACAGCGAAATCGTCCCAATGCCGCAATAAGCGTCCCAGACGACCTCTTTACCGCTCAGCTGCGCGTATTCCAGGACCTTATCATACAGCTTTCGTACACCTGCGGGATTCACCTGGAAGAAAGAACCTGCGGAAATCCGGTAGCGCATCTCTCCGATCGACGCGTAGATATACTCCCTGCCGCCGGCGATCCGGGTCTTTCGCCCCAGGATGACGTTTGTCCGTTCCGTATTCCGATTGATGGAAAAAGACTTGACTCCGGCCTGCTCCAGCATCTGCCACATCTCCGGCTCGTCCGGGATCCCGTTGCCGTTGACGACAAGACAGACCAGAATCTCACCGGGATCTCCTGTGCGGATCAGGATATGCCGAAGCATCCCCTTTCCGCTCTCTTCCTCATAAGCCGAGATCCCGTGCTGCCGGCAAAAATCCGCGATCAGCGGCAGGATCCGTGACGCTTCTTCCGAATCGATCCTGCATTGTTCTACCGGAATCAGCCGATGACTGCGACGCGCGTAGAATCCATATGTCAGCTCTCCGTCGACATTCTGCACCGGATACTGTGTTTTATTGCGGTAACAGATCCGTTCCTCTTCGGACATGCCGATTACAGGAGGAGGCTCGGGCAGACGGATCCCGCCGATCCGGCCAAGGATCTGCCAGACCTCGCGCGCCTTGGTCTCAAGCTGTTTTTCATAGGAAAGATGCCGCAGCGTACAGCCGCCGCAGCGTGGATAATACGGACAATCCGGCTCTACGCGGTCTGCTGAAGGAGACACAATCTCCAGGACTTTACCGAAGCCATATTGCTTCCGTGTCTGAACGATCCGGACACGTGCCGACTCTCCGGCAAGCAGTCCTTCCACAAAGACCGTATATCCGTCAACTCTGCAGACGCCTGCTCCTTCCCGGGTCAGGTCCTCCGCCCGCAGCGTCAGAATATCGTTTTTCTTAACAGGCAGCGCCTGCTCTGTTCTTTTCGTCAATTTGCGTTTCCTTTATACAGGTTTCTCTCCAGAATCCGGTTGTATTCCGTAAAATCTCCGTCCGAACGGTCTGCCGCGAGACTCTCCAGAAAAATCTCCATCTTGGCGTCGGCATTGTCCGCCAGATGCACGATCATGGCTTCCTTGGTCATCGGAACCTTGGGGGAGCCGTACTCCAGCTCGCCATGATGCGCCAGAATCAGATGCTCCAGCAGCATGGCCTTCTCGACAGGAAAGCCTTCGATGCGGGCGATCTGGTCGTGGATTTTGGAGTAACCGATCATAATATGTCCGATCAGCTGTCCGGCCTTGGTATAGTCTCCCGTCGGCATCGGCGCGAGCTCCCAGAGCTTGCCGATATCGTGCAGCAACGCGCCTGTAATGACCATATCCCGGTCTACACCATTATATTTGCCCGCGAGAAAAGCAGCGATCTCCGTCACACTGTTTACATGCTCCAGATAGCCGCCGATGAAATTGTGATGAACGCTTTTGGCTGCGGGATGCTTCAGGATGCGCTTACGCAGATCCGGATCATGATAGAAGGCGCCAAGCAGCTTTTCCAGATAAGGATCGGAAACCTGATCGATCCAGCTTTCGATCTCTTCCATCATCTCGTTCAGATCCCGGCCGCTTTGCGGAAGCAGATCCGCCGGATCATATTCGCCCGGTTCACTGCGGCGCAGACGCTGCACGTTCAGCTGCAGATTGTCCGCGTAGGTTACGACCGTTCCGTCCACCAGAACGATATCTCCCTGCGAAAAATCTCCGATCAGCGGCGTAATATTCCATATCCGGCAATGGATCGTACCCGACTTGTCCTGCAGCGTCAGCGAGTAATAATCCTTCCCCGCTTTTGTCTTCTGCAGCAGCTTTTCTTTGCACAGATAATGCCCGAGTACATGCGTACCTTCTCTCATATCATGGATCAAAACCATATTGAAATCTCCTTATTGCTGCGGTTTCTGAATCAATGTCATCGTCAGCTCGACCGTCTCGGTGCCACCTTCTTCCATATAGCCGCGAAGCACCTCGACCGTAACCGTATCACCCGGCTTGCACTTGTTCAGATCCGTTTTCAGATCGCTGAACGCGCTGATCGATTCCCCATTGAAGCCGATAATCACGTCATAAACCTCAAGTCCTGCTTCATCCGCGGGGCTACCTTCGTTAACCTGCGCTACCAGTACACCGGCCGGCAGTTCATAATACTGTGCCCAGCTCATGTTGCCGTTATTCGGGTAGAAATTCATGACGTCATATCCGGAGAATCCCATATAAGGCCTTTCCACAAAGCCCTGACGGATCAGATCCGCGAAAACATCCGCGGCCTGTGCGCTGGGCACCGCAAAACCGATTCCCTCGGAATTCTCAAATGTCATATTCAGTGTAAAACCGACCGCCTCTCCGCGTCCGTTAAAGAGCACACCTGCTGTATTGACGGCAGCATCCGTCTGAATCGTGGTCAGTGTATATCCGGCTCCGTTGAGTGTAACCGATACCTCCCGCTCCAGTCCGCTGACCGTACCAAGCGACGGTGTGTTGAAATACCCTTCCGGCGAGCTGAACGATATCGCTGTATCTCCCAGCACCAGACTGTCGCTGTCGCCGAGCGTCGCGAGCTTCAGCTCCTTGCGCTGCTCCTCATCAATATCGGATTTGCGGACCTTCAGAAGCGCGAGATCCGTATCGATATCCGTCCCCTGTACTTCCGGCGTATAGACAAGTCCGTCCTCTTCGCCGAAAATAAGCTGGATCTGACTGGCTCCGGAGATCACATGGTACGGGAATCCGATATACAGGTAGGTATTGTCTTCAGAAACCAGGGCGCCGAGAGCATAGATGTTCCCGTCGACCAGGATCGTCGCCAGGGAATGGGAGACATCGGAGATAATCTCGGAAACGCTGGAATAGACAGCTGTCTGCCCATCCGCCGCTTTGACACGCTGCACTTCATCGCCCTCGACGAGCATCGCGTTCGCTGTTCTCTGTACTTTCGCTTTATATCCGGCCTGCGCTCCCAGAACAGCCGCGCCGAAAGCCGTGGCAGCCGCAAGGACCACGCACAGGATACCGACAAAAATCTTGGTTCCCAGTCCGGTCGAAGCCGCTTCGGCGTTCTTCTGCCTTACCCGGTAGCCATAATATCCGTCATAGGGAATATAACGGTACAAATGCTGATCATCGGGCTGCTGCGGATTGACCGCCTGCGGAACAGCCGGCTGTTCCGCAGCCTGTGCAGCGGCCTGCTGGTCAGCCTGCTGCCGCGCCGCAGTCTCCTCTTCCGGTGTGACAGCCATGATGTCTTCCGTATAATCTCCGTTCATTTTCCCAACTCGCTTTCTGTTGTTATTTTTTCTCTACAAAACTGACCTGTGTAGCCAGCGGCAACGTGAATTCAAAATTCGTCCCCTCGCCCGGCTTGCTCGTTACATGGATATCTTCTCCATGCTTCACAATACTCTGCTTTACGATCGCAAGTCCGAGTCCCATACCGGATTTATTCAGGCCGCGGGACGCGTCGCCTTTGCGGAAGCGCTCAAAGATGTGCTTCTGCGTCTCCTCGTCCATCCCGACACCCGTATCCGATACGGAGATATAGGCTTTCTTGTTCACGATGCTGGTTTCGACCGTAATCGAATCGCCCTGCTGTGTAAACTTGATCGCGTTGTCCACCAGATTATAGATAACGCGCTGGATCATCTCTTCGTCCGCGTTGACAAAGAGCTTCTCCTGCAGGAAGCGGAAATCGATCGCCAGATTTTTCTCCTCGATCCGCTGCTCGAACGTCAGCACAAGCGTGCGGATCATCTCGTTGATATCAAATCTCGTAAGCTGCAGGACATCCTGCCCGCTGTCCATTTTGTTCAGGATCAGCAGATCGTTCGCGAGCTTGCTCAGGCGGTTCGTCTCGTCAAAAACGATCTGCAGATATTTCTTATGCTGCTCCGGCGGGATCACGTCCTCCAGGATCGCCTGGACAAAACCGCGGATCGATGTCAGCGGAGAGCGGAAATCATGCGAAATATTGCTGATAAAAGCTCTCTGCGTCTCTTCGACCTGCTCGAGCTCCTCCGCCATCTTGTTGAAGGATTCCGCCAGATCTCCGATCTCGTCCCGTGACCGCACCGTAACCTTATTGCTGAAATCGCCCTTGGAAATCATTCCCGCGATCTCCCGCATCTCGTTGACAGGCTCTATGATCGTATTACTCATCATCCAGATCAGAATCGCTACGACAATCGAAAGGATCAGGAAAAGCATCAATACAACATAAAGCATCTGATGGATCGTATTTGAAATGTCGCTCAGCGCGATATTGAGCAGGACGACCGCTGTTTTCTCGACCGGCAGCGTCAGCCCGTAATATTCTCCCAGCGTCTGTCTTTCATAATAGCTGGCCGAATAAGCCATGGTCATCGTCTTATTCGGATAGTATTCCGGAAACTGATCCCGGAAGATGGTCTTCTCTTCAGCTCCGGTGCGGATTTCCTCAATAAAAGCCGCGCTCTGCGCCGATAACGAAATATCCTCCTGCGCGTTGGCGCCGCCCATCCGCATCGTCGGTACCGTTACACTGCCGGATTTTGTCTCCATCGGTTCCAGACAGATCCAGATCTCCAGGTTCCGCGCTTTCGCTACGGCATCGAGCTTATCCCGTACCGCGTACGCGGCTTCCGTAATCCCGCCGTTCTGCGTCTGATCCAGTGCCTCCTGGATGATCTGCCTGGTCGCCAGCAGATCGTCCTGCGACCGCTGGATCGTATAATCCTGCAGGATCCGCGGCAGCACGATGATCAGAATCAGAAAGATCGCGAGAACGACCGCCAGATAGATACCGATCAGCTTGACACGGACGGAAACCCACTTAACGGATCTCGTACGCTGCATTATTTCACCTCGAATTTATATCCGACGCTCCAGACGGTCTTGATCGACCAGGGCTCCTCATGCGCATCATTATTGAGCTTCTCACGGATTCTCTTGACATGTACGTCGACCGTCCGTGTATCTCCGTAATACTCATAGCCCCAGATCTGATTCAGCAGCTGTTCTCTTGTGAACACCTGGTTCGGATGGGAAGCCAGGAAGAACAGAAGCTCCAGCTCCTTGGGCGGCATCTCGATCTCCTGATCCTCATAGACCACGGAGTAATTGGCCTGATTGATGACAAGTCCGGGGAATGTAAGCTTCTTGGAGGTATTCTCCTTGACCTCTGTACGGCGCAGTACGGCCTTGACACGGGCAACCAGCTCTTTGTTGTCAAAAGGCTTTACGATATAGTCGTCCGCTCCGAGCTCCAGGCCCAGTACCTTATCGAAGGTCTCGCCTTTCGCCGTCAGGAAAACAACCGGTGTAGTGCCTCTCTTGCGGATCTCCCGGCAGGTCTCATATCCGTCCATAACCGGCATCATGACGTCAAGAATCACAAGGTTCGGCTGAAATCTCTGCATGATCTCAAGTGCTTCCTTGCCGTTGGCAGCGTGCTCTGTCTCAAATCCTTCCTTGTTCAGATACAGACAGATCAGCTCGGTGATATTGGCGTCATCATCCACCACAAGAATTCTCTGTTTAGCAGCCATTTGTATTTCCTCCTGCCATTATTGTTTTTTCAGTTCCACAATGGTAACTCCGGCATCGCCTTCACCGAAGCTCCCGAGACGAAACGTATGAACCTGCGGTCTGCGCTTCAGGTATTTCTGTACCTCCCGCCGCAGGACGCCGGTCCCTTTTCCGTGAATGACCGTAACCTTCTCAAGACCGGCCAGATACGCGTCATCCAGATATTTATCGACTGTGCTGAGCGCTTCTTCGGTATTCATCCCGCGGAGGTCAACCGATGCCGAGATCGTCTGCGCCTTGCCGAACGATCCGGCACGGACGCCTTTATCCTGGCTGACCGATTTCTCCGCCTGCGGCTTCTTCCGGTCTTCCTCTACGATCGCGGAAATATCAGCCGTACGGACTTTCATCTGCAGGATTCCCGCCTGAACCGTCACACTTCCGCGGTCCGGTCCGTCCAGAATCACCGCATCCGTATTGAGCGTAGCAAGATGGACTTTGGTGCCTTTGCGCAGCAGAGACTCATCCACATGTGTCCTGCGCTTGTCCGCCGCGGCCGCCATGTCCTTTTCCATCTCGCTGGCGCCTTTGCGCAGCTTCGCGCGGCTCTCTTCCAGCGCCCGCATATCCACGTTCGCGCCATGACGGATGGCTTTATTCATGGACTGAATCGTCTCATCCGCCTCCGCCTTGGCCTTGGTCAGAATCTCATGCGCTTCTTCCCGGGCTTTCTGCAGGATCTTCTCCTGACGTCTGTCAAGCTCCTCCTGCTGCTGTCTGGCTTTGGCCTCCAGCTGCTCGGCTTCCCTGCGCAGCTCCTCTACCCGGTGCTGCTCCTGCTCGGTCTGCTTGCGGCGCAGCTCGAGATCCGTCATCATCTCTTCAAAACGGATATCGTTGCCTTCCAGGTATTCCTTGGCCTGATTGATTACGCCCTCGGACATGCCCAGACGCGCGGCGATCGCGAAAGCGTTGCTCTTTCCCGGGACTCCGATCAGCAGACGGTAGGTCGGCTGCAGCGTCTCCACGTCAAATTCGCAGCTTGCGTTCTCGACGCCTTCCGTATCCAGCGCATAGATCTTCAGTTCGCTGTAATGCGTCGTCGCGGCCGTCAGAATATGCTGTACGCGCAGGCTCTCCAGAATCGCGTGCGCCAGCGCCGCGCCTTCCACGGGATCCGTACCGGCTCCCAGCTCATCAAAAAGCACCAGCGAACGCGGCGTTACCTTTTTGAAAATCTCTACGATATTGACCATATGGGACGAGAAAGTCGACAGACTCTGTTCAATACTCTGCTCGTCTCCGATATCGGCAAACACATTCTCCACAACGGTCAGAACAGACCTTGAAGAAGCCGGGATGAACAGGCCCGCCTGTCCCATCAGCGTCAGCAGACCAAGTGTTTTCAGCGTGACGGTCTTACCGCCCGTATTCGGTCCGGTAATCACCAGTGTCGTAAAGCTTCCGCCCAGCATGACATGGATCGGCACGACCTTTTTGGGGTCGATCAAGGGGTGTCTCGCCGCGGGCAGATCGATCCGGACCTCCTCGGTAAAGGTCGGCTTGACCGCGTTCATCGAGAGCGCGATCTTGGCCTTCGCGAAAATATAATCCAGACGGCTCATCAGCGCGAGATCGTCTTCGAGGTCCTTCTGATACTGATAGACCTTGTCTGAAAACGCCCGCAGGATTCTTTCGATCTCCTGCTGTTCGGAAAGCAGCAGATCCGTCACCTGATTGTTCAGATTTACAACGACCATCGGCTCGACAAAAACGGTCGATCCTGATGACGACTGGTCATGCACCAGGCCTTTTATGCTGCTCCGGAACTCCGCTTTGACCGGCAGACAGAATCTGCCGCCGCGCATCGCCACGACCGAATCCTGCAGCATGTCTTTATAAGACGACGAATAGATCAGACGGTTCAGCTCTGAACGGATTCTGGACTGCGCCGTCTGTATCTCCTTGCGGATGGAGAAAAGCTTCTCGCTCGCATGGTCATCCATCGCATCTTCACTGATAATGCAGCGCTCGATCTCTTTCTGCAGCTCGGTATAAGGCACAAGCCCTCCGAACATCGGATCCAGCATCGGAAGAACCGGCGCGTCCTGATCCTTATGGATGCCGTAATCCTTGATTCTCCGAACGGTACGCAGCGTATCCGCGACCTCCAGCAGCTCGCCCATCGAGAGCAGGCCCTGTACTGCAGACCTCTGCAGTATCGGACGGATGTCGCGCAGTCCTCCGAAAGAAGGATCTCCATAGCGCATCAGCAGGGAGAACGCCTCATCCGTCTCCTGCAGCATCCGTTTGATTTCCCAGAGATCCGTACTGGGTACCAGCGCGCGGCAGAGCTCTTTGCCCATGGCCGAAGCCGCACGGTCCGCCAGCATCTCCCGGATCTTGTCAAATTCCAGTTTTTTAAGTACTTTCTCTTCCATGTTCCTTCACAAATTCTTCGATTCTGTTCAGTGCTTCTTCCAGCCGCGCGATACTGTAGGCGTAGGAGATCCGGACAAAACCTTCTCCGGACGTTCCGAAAGCGTCACCCGGCACGACCGCGACTTTTTTCTCCATCAGCAGCTTCTGGCAGAATTCTTCCGAACGCATACCGGTGCTCTGGATAGACGGAAATACATAGAAAGCTCCCTGCGG
>CACZPA010000163.1 GCA_902782895.1 uncultured Eubacteriales bacterium | reverse complement strand
TTCGGAGGACGAATATATCGCGATCCTGCAAAAACTCGTGCCGCTGATTCCGGACGATGTGGTGGTCCACCGGCTGACCGGTGACGGGGACAAAAAGCTCCTGATCGCGCCGCTGTGGAGCGCGGACAAAAAGCATGTGCTGAACCGGATCCGCAGGGAAGTGCTGCCGGAGAGGCCGTAAAACTGCTGCATAGCAGTTATAAAGTAACGATTAAGCGGCGGAAAACCGTCATATAGCGGTAAACTTACATTTTTATTCTATAGATGGATCGAGGAGGTAGTTTCTGTGAATGAATTGATCGAATGGGTGCAGGAGTACGCATCCGGAGAACTGAACCGGCTGATGTCACGGTTCTGGGTGTTTTTCGCGGCGGTTCTGGTACTCGTGGCCGCCTGGCTTTTCTTTGTGAAACGGCGCGGTTCCGGTAAAGTATACCTGCACCAGAAGATCGCGGAGATGAAGGGACATTATGCCTTGCTGCTGCTCCTGATCGCCTATGCAGTGATTTGCTGTATCCGAACGGACGGGTGGGCGGCAAGGGTCGTGATCATTGTCCTTTCGCTGCTTTCCGTCTATTATCTCTTCCGGATGACGCGATTCGGCGTGATTCTGGCGCTTCTGACCTTCTGGGTGGAGTCCGCTTTTGTGCTGATCCCGCATATTACGCTGGTGCAGAGCTGGTGGGAGACGCTTACGTCCTACGCGGCGCAGGAGCAGATTCGCGCCGCCGCGACCGGTGAATTCCTGATCCTGCGGATCGCTGGCGTATGTCTGCTGCTCGCGGGTCTGACTGGTTATTATATCCATTATTACCAGCAGAGACGCTACCTCCTGCAGGAAAACCGGAAGTATTTCTCCGGGGTCCGTCAGTGTCCGAAATGCGGCCTGCCGATCGATACGACCATGGATAAATGCCCCATCTGCGGGACACCGCTTGCGGAGCTGCCGCGGTCGGTGCTGAAAGAAGGGATCGAGGTCCTCCGTAAAGAGGAAAAAGAACCTGTGAAGCCGGAGCAGATCGCGGATAAAATTAAAGAAAGCGTCAAGGATAAGGTGAAACCGCTCGTGCTTTTTGTTGGGATCGTGATTCTCCTGTTCTATCCGCTGATCGGGACTAAAACGGTAAAGACCTATACTTCCGGCCATACCGCCGCGAACGAGGCCTATGTGCAGATGGTAAATACGATCGACGAGCAGAATGTCGGCAACGCGGCATGGCTCGCGGAGATACATCAGGCCTCCGATGCGCTACGGGAAGTCAATTCACGGCCGTTCGTGCAGATTCCCAAGGGCGAATCCTTGTCCGACCTGGTCTTTTTCTGCGATTACGCGGACGCGTGCTATGATCAGCTGCAGGCGCAGGAGAATATCCTGAAAGCCGTAGACAAGCGCAATCTGGAGGTGCTGCCGGAGTATTTCAGCGATTATAACGCGTCCCTGCAGGCGCAGAACCAGGCGCTTGTGACCTCTTATCAGACGATCTTTCGCAACGACAGCAACGCGATTGTAAATGTACTTTCTATTGTCGATATCGCACTCTCGGGACTGAGCTTCTATCTGTCGCATATTCCCTTTATCGTACTGATGATCCTCTTTGCGCTTGCCGCTGTCGGACTGTTTGGACTGGGAATCGTTGTCAAACCGCAGCTGAAAGGCTCTCCGTACGCTCAGATCGAGGCCGGTGCGGCCGTAGAGACCAGGGAATATGACAGAAAGCAGCGCAAGGAGAAGCTGATCACGACCGGTATCGCGGTTGGCATTATCGCTGTGATCTTCGGCATCTCTGCGCTGTCGCAGGCCATTCAGAAGAATAAACCGCAGGAGCTGACGGCGGAGATGATCAGCGAATATCTGGTCAAAGGCCCGGAGACTTTCTCCGTCGCCTATCTGGACGCGGCAAATAACGGCAAAACCTGGACCGAAGACGAGCGTGAGAGTTTTGTCGCGGCGGTCGACCGGCTGCTTGCTGTTTCCGCCCGGATACAGGAGGGAGAAGAGCTGCCGGACGCTTATGAGGAAGACGGCGAAACGCTGCTTGCGGCGTGCGAGCGGATCGACCCGCTGCTGCAGCAGCTGCGGGGTCAGGTTTCGGCAGGAGGAATGCCGGATAAAGCGACCATTGAGAAGCTGATGAATACCTGCCGCTCTTACACGGAGCTGGTCATGCACGCGACGCTGATGGATGTATACGGGCAGCTTGGAGACTGATTTGCGGAGTGTATGTGTTGGAATCGGACTATAAACGCGGGCAGATTTTGCTTGCAGTCGCGGCCCGGCAGGAGTATAATAGAGTAGAAATGTGATCGTTTTGAATGTTCAGATACAATTTATACAAGGAGGATTTAGGCAAGATGGCAGAAAAAAGACTGATCGGCGAGTATCCCGTTATCGGTATCCGTCCGATTATCGACGGAAGACGCGGAGCGCTCAAGGTGCGTGAATCGCTGGAAGACCAGACCATGAACATGGCAAAGGCGGCGGCGGAGCTTTTCCGCGAGAACCTGCGCTATTCCAACGGAGATCCGGTTAAGGTCGTTATCTCTGATACGACGATCGGACGTGTAGCCGAGGCCGCGCAGTGCGCTGCACAGTTCAAGAAGGAAGGCGTTGACATCACGCTTTCCGTAACGCCGTGCTGGTGCTACGGTTCCGAGACGATGGATATGGATCCGATGACGATCAAGGGCGTCTGGGGATTCAATGGAACGGAGCGTCCGGGCGCTGTATATCTGGCGGCGGTTCTGGCGGCACACGCACAGAAGGGCCTACCGGCTTTCGGCATCTATGGCCGTGACGTACAGCCCGCGACCGCTAAGGAGATCCCGGATGACGTAAAGGAGAAGCTGCTTCGCTTCGGACGTGCCGCTGTGGCAGCCGCGACGATGAAGGGCAAATCCTATCTGCAGATCGGTTCCGTTACGATGGGTATCGCGGGATCCCAGATCGATCCCGATTTCTTTGAAGAGTATCTCGGAATGCGTGTGGAGTCCGTCGATGAGGTTGAGATCATCCGCCGCATGAACGAGGGTATCTATAGCGAAGCAGAGTATCAGAAGGCGCTTGCCTGGACCAAAGAATACTGCAAGGAAGGCTTCGACAAGAATCCGGAAGAGCTGCAGAGAACACGCGAGCAGAAGGATGCCGACTGGGAATTCGTCGTCAAGATGATGTGCATCATCAAGGACCTTTTCAACGGCCAGAAGGATCTGCCGGCGGGCTGTGAAGAGGAAATGGTCGGACATAACGCGATCGCGGGCGGTTTCCAGGGACAGAGACAGTGGACGGATTACTATCCGAACTGCGACTTCGCGGAAGCCCTGCTGAATACGACTTTCGACTGGAACGGTGCGCGTGAGACCTATATTCTCGGCACAGAGAACGATACGCTGAATTCCGCGACAATGCTGTTGGAGAAGCTGCTTACGAACCGTGCGTCGATTTTTGCAGACGTCAGGACCTACTGGAGCCCCAAATCCGTCAAGGAAGCGACCGGCTATGAGCTGGAAGGCCGCGCGAAAGAATCCCAGGGATTCATTCATCTGATCAACTCCGGCGCGGCGTGTCTGGACGCCTGCGGAGAGGTCAAGGACGTGGACGGCAATGCGGTCATGAAGCCTTTCTGGGAGATGACCGAAGAGGACATAAAGGCCTGCATGGACGCCACGACATGGAACTATGCGGATCTCGGGTATTTCCGCGGCGGCGGCTTCAGCTCCCGCTTTGAGACAAAGGCGGAGATGCCTGTGACGATGTGCCGCCTCAACCTGATCAAGGGACTTGGACCGGTGATGCAGATCGTCGAAGGATATACCGTGCATCTGCCGGAAGAGGTTTCCCAGACCCTGTGGAAGAGGACGGACTATACATGGCCGTGCACCTGGTTCGCGCCGAGACTGACCGGCAAGGGACCTTTCACCTCCGCTTATGAAGTCATGAATCATTGGGGCGCCAACCACGGAGCGATCACCTACGGACATATCGGCGCGGATATGATCACGCTGTGCTCGATCCTGCGTATTCCGGTCTGCATGCACAATGTTGAGGAAAGCAAGATCTTCCGTCCGGCCTGCTGGAATGCTTACGGCATGGACCTGGAAGGCGCGGATTACCGTGCCTGTGCGAACTACGGCCCGATGTACAAGTAAGAGTGGGGCAGCGATATGTTAAAAGGTATTCCTAAAATTCTATCGCCGGAGCTGCTGAAGGTCCTGTGTGAGATGGGACATGGGGACAGAATCGTGATCGCGGACGGCAATTTCCCGACGGAAAGCGTCGGCAAGAACGCGATCGTGGTGCGCTGCGACGGGCATGGCGTGCCGGAGATTCTGGAGGCGATCCTGAAGCTTTTCCCGCTGGACAGCTATGTGGAGCATCCGGTCTCACTGATGGAAGTCATGAAAGGCGACCCGGTCGAGACGCCGATCTGGGACGAATACAAAAAGATCGTCCGTGCGGCGGACGCGCGCGGCGATGCTGCCATCGGGACGATCGAACGCTTTGCCTTCTATGAGGAAGCGCGCAAGGCATATGCAATAGTCGCGACCGGTGAGACAGCGCTCTACGCGAACATCATGCTGCAGAAAGGCGTCGTGACGGAGTAACATAATGGGCCTGCGCCGGGATGTGCAGCTATATAACACAATGAGCTGCGCCCGGACGTGCAGCGCGGGACTTAGTCAAAACAACAGAAGGAGCCGTGAAAAACGCATTTGATGTGACGCGCGTTTTTCACGGCTCTTAAGCTGTCTGGTGAGCCGACAGCGGTATAATTTGCGTTTTTCGCGATTTGCACTGCCGCTCAAGAACTGTCCCGGCAGTGTATTTTTGAAAAATCGCGTTTTGCACTGCCGCTGGCGCCATCCATCGAGATCGACCGGCAGTATTTTTTTGAAAAAGCACGATTTGCACTGCCGCTTTCTGCTGCCGCATATCAAACCCGGCAGTGTTTTTTTGAAAAAATGAGAATTACACTGCCGCGAGCCAAGTCTACATTAATAGACCGGCAGTGTATTTTTACAAAATCACAAAATATACCGCCGCCCCTCAAGAACTCTACCTTCATCCCAGCACCAGGCAGAAAATCAGGGGCTTTTTACCGGGCTTTTCTGCTGGATCATTTTGCACGGCCGAAAGATGGGTGAATACCGGCATCATTTGATAACTTGGCGGTTTCGTGATATAATTCCAGCGAGAGTGGAGGTTACATATGAGAAAAGGATTGACAGTTTTGTTGGTATTCGTCATGATGATGCTCGCAGCCTGCGGCGGGAAAACACCGCACAGCAGCACGGCGGA
>CACZPA010000162.1 GCA_902782895.1 uncultured Eubacteriales bacterium | reverse complement strand
TCTGTCTGCTCCGTCTCGGTCATCGGCGTCTCCAGCACCAGTCCGGGTTCGCCATCGGCCATGCTCTCATCGAGCGTTACAGCCGGCAGGACAAGCGCATAAGTCGTCGTAAATACAATAATCCCGGCAAGGACGCCTGTAAGACGTCTTTTCCAGGTCTGACGGACTTTAGCCTTTCCGAATTTTTCTTTGATCATCACTGAACTGCCCCCTTCTGATCTTCCAACAGAACTTCATGTCCGAGACAAATCCGTCCCCGAAAAAAGCTCTGATATTTCCAAACATTGAATTATTGAACCGCGCCGGCGTCTTGGTAAGGCCATATGCGGAAAATAATCTTGCCCACGATCTGCTCCTCCGCCACGCAGCCGATCGTCGTACTGCGTGAGTCAATCGAAACGTCCCTGTGATCCCCCATGACGAAGATCCGGCTTTCCGGCACCTGATAGGGAAGCTGAATATCGCACTCGCCAAAGGCAAGCTCCGTGACGTACGGTTCGTCGATTTTCACATTGTTGACGTATACCGTGCCGTCTTCCGCGATATCCACCCATTCGCCGGCCTGCGCGATCACCCGTTTGACGAGGATCTTGTTGTTATAGTAGAAAGCGATGACGTCGCCGGTTTCAAAGCTGCTGCCCTTTACGGAAAGAACGTAGTTGCCTTCCTCCAGCGTCGGACTCATCGATGTGCCGTAGATCCGCATGACCGGCAGCAGGAGAACCGCTACCAGGACCGCGACTGCGGCGACGGTGATCAGAGTGTAGATCGTATTTCTCAACGTGCTGATGAAATTCTTCCGATACCGTGTCTGGGAGAGTGCGTTCTCCCACTGCTCCGAAGAAACCGTCAGCAGTTCTTCCGTCGATATCCGTTTCACAGCCAGGTCTCCTCCGCCTCGTCAGCTGAACAAGCCTGCTTCAGGAACTGCGCCGCTGCGTCCCAGGACTCGATGTTCTGCAGATCAACGGTAACATTTCTCGTCGCCAAGCGTTTCTCCGCCGCGTCAAGACGAGCCTGCAGATCCTCGATTTGTTTTTTCTGTTCCACTATAATTTCCAGAAGAGTGGTTCGATTCACCCTGCGAAGCTGTTTTTCCGTCGATTGCATCTTTCTACCTCAAAAATCAATGATACTGATGCCCTAATCCGTATTTCTTGCTTCGAAGTTTCAAATGTGGACACTTTGGACATCAAGATGAGAATATTATAAAAGATTTGAAAATTGATACCATACCTTGGGGATATATGTCAGTTTTTAGGGACGAATGCCTGGTCGTTTTAGCAGCAAAAAAGCCGGGGCTTGCCCGGCGATCTTCCGTAATTCAATATGTTGTGATATAATCATTTTACAAACACAATTCACAACAGGAGGGGTCCTATGAAGTACAACTATTTTCCGAATACGGGTCTTAACGTGTCCCGCATCTCACTCGGCACCATGATGTTCGGCGGGCAGACGAGCGAGGCGGACAGCATCGACATCATCCACTGCGCACTTGACGGCGGTGTCAATTTTATCGACACGGCTGACCAGTACAATCGCGGCGCGAGTGAGATCGCGGTCGGCAAAGCGCTCGCGGGCCGCCGTGACAGCGTCATCCTGGCGACCAAGGTCTGCAATCCCATGAGCGATGACCGGAATGATCAGGGGCTTTCCCGCCGGCACATCATCTCGGCCTGCGAGGCCAGTCTGAAGCGTCTGGGGACAGATTACATCGATATCTACTATATGCATAAGCCGGATTATCAGACGCCGATCGAAGAGTCGATCGAGGCAATGACGCAGCTTGTGCGCGACGGCAAGATCCGCTATATCGGCATCTCCAACTATGCTTCCTGGCAGGCGGCCGACATTCTCTGGACCGCCGAGCTTAAGAACCACATCAAGCCGGTTGTCACGCAGAATGTCTACAATCTGCTGACACGCGGTATCGAAGAAGAGCTGCTGCCTTTCTGCCGTGCGCACAAAATCGGCCTGACCGTCTATAATCCGATTGCTGCCGGGCTGCTCGCCGGCAAACACAAATACGGCGACCGTCCGGATCCGAATACGCGTTTCGCGCTGAACAAAACCTACGCGGACCGTTACTGGAACGAGAAAAACTTCCAGGCACTGGA
>CACZPA010000161.1 GCA_902782895.1 uncultured Eubacteriales bacterium | reverse complement strand
GTAGAAGACAACCGCGGGAAGAATAAAGATGTATAACTGCCAATCTCTCCCGATAGCCTGAAGCAGTCGCTGTCCTTTTGTCTTTTTTGTGCTTGACTGAACTGCAGTACCGTTGCTCAACAACAGTCCCCCCCTTGTAAAGATAGTAAAAGCAAAACTTTTTCGATGAGCCTCAATTTCCTACAAAAAACACCGATAGAAATCTGACGATATTATCTCACAGCCTATCAGACTTGTCAAGTTTTTTTTAATAAAAAAGGAGAAAAGTTGTGCGATTTTACCAAAAGCCGGCTTTTCAAGGCTTTTTTTCGGCCAAAAGAGCGGTCTCGCACGCGCTGGTTTTCTATTTATTCTGCAGTATAATTCAGGATCGACAAAATCTTGCGGATCTGCTCATCCGATGCGCCGGGCAGTGGGAAGGTCGACTGTGCGCTTCCGATATAGCCAAGCGCATACAGCGCTGCTTTAATGTACGGAACAAACGGCACCCCGACGTTATAAATATCCATCAGACGGTTAACGGTCTGCTGCATCTGCGCGACTTTGGCCAGGTCCTCCGCCTCAAGTGCTCTCCGGAAATCCCGGAAGAACTCCGGAATTACATTGGACAGGCCGCCGATGCAGCCGTTCCCGCCCGACAGGATATTGTAGGCAAAATTGTCGTCGAAGCCCGAATACACGCGGAATTCAGGGAACTCTGTCTTCACGGTTTTCACGATGTCACGTGTATGAGCGACCCCGGGAATCGTATCCTTGACTCCACGGATATTGGGGTATTTGCGGGCAAGCTCCAGCATCAGCGCAGGACTGATATCGTAGCCGGTCCGGTCCGGAAAGTTATAAATATACACTGGCATCCCAGATGCTGACTCCGCCGCCGCGCCGTAATAATTGCGGAGGCTGTCCTCATTCATCGTAAAATAATACGGTGAAATCACGACCGCCGCGTCTGCTCCGTTCTCAAAAGCATACGCGGTCAGCTCCTGCAGCTCTCCCTGCTGCATACCGCCGGTTCCGATCAGGAACTGCGTTTTTCCCTTTATGACGGAGGCCGCATGGCGGATCATTTCTTTTTTCTGCTCCATGCGAAGCGCAAAGAACTCGCCGATGCTTCCGAGAATCAGAATCCCGCTGATCTCCGCGTCGATCAAGCGCTGATAATGCTTCTCCTGACTTGCAAGATCCAGACTCCCGTCCTCCTTGAACAGCGTAACCGAAGGAGTGATGTATTCAGACTTCATGAAAGTTTTCTCCCTGTTATTTACAGATTTGTCCTGCCGCCGGCTCAGTAGCCGATGACTTAATATCGTGGCTCCGCACCAGCCGGCTCAGTATCAGCCGACCCGCATTTGCCGGCTCAGTAGCCTGCGCCTTCCATCGCGGACAGCGCGTTCTCCGTGTAACGGCGGTACATTCCCTTGCGGCCGGATGGTTTCTTAAAGCCTTTCTTGGCTCTCTCGGCCAGAACAGCCGCCGCTTCCTCCGGGCTGACCGGCTTGCCGGCGATTCCCGTCACATTGATCGTGCGTTTTTCCAGATCACAGGTGATCAGATCTCCTGTCTCGACAAAAGCGATCGGGCCGCCGCGCGCCGCTTCCGGCGACACATGTCCGATGGCCGCTCCGCGTGTCGCGCCGGAGAAACGTCCGTCCGTAATCAGCGCCGTTGTTCCGTTCAGCTCCTGATCGCAGCAGATCGCTTCGGTCGTCATCAGCATTTCGGGCATACCGCTTCCGCGCGGGCCTTCGTAGCGGATGACCACGACTTCGCCCGGATGGATCTCGTGCGCAACAACCGCGTCATGCGCAGCCTCTTCGCTGTCATATACTCTCGCAACGCCGGTAAAGCTTCTCATCTCCGGTACGCATGCCGAATACTTGAAAACCGCTCCGTCCGGGGCCAGATTGCCCTTCAGCAGCGCGACAGAGCCATTCTCCTTCGCGTCTTCCGGACGGGCGATCACGTCTTCTCTTTCCAGCCCGTAATTGTGCAGATAACGGACATTCCGGCGGAAGAATCCGTCCTTTTCGATTCTTTCCAGATTCTCGCCAAGCGTCATGCCCGTAACGGTCATAACGTCCAGATCCAGCTCGTCCTTCAGATAACACTGAATCATCGGAACGCCGCCCGCGAACCAGAAGCTCTCCGTTAACTGCGTTCCGCTCGGATTCAGATTCGCCAGATGCGGAATCCTGTGATTGATCTCGTCGAACCACTCCATCGGAAGCTCAAGGCCCGCTTCTCTCGCGATGGCCGGCAGATGGATCATCGCGTTGGTCGAGCCGCCGATCGCGCTGTGGACGATGATCGCGTTGCGGATAGAGGCCGGTGTAACAATGTCAAGCGGACGGATGCCGCGTTTTACCAGCTCCATGATCTGACGTCCCGCACGGCGCGCGTACTCGGTAATGTCACGCATCGTAGCAGGCGCAAGCGCACTGCCCGGCAGCGCCAGTCCCAGCGCTTCCGCCATACACTGCATCGTCGAAGCCGTTCCGAGGAAAGTGCAGGCGCCGCAGCTCGGGCAGCCTGTAATCTTATACTCACGGATCTCCTCCGGCGTAATATTGTCTTTTCTTCTCTGCCGCAGAGAAATGTCCCCAGCGACCAGAGACGTCGTCATATCCGGGCCAGGACGCATGGATCCGCCGGGCACAAAGATCGTCGGGATATTGATGCGGACCGCGGCCTTCAGATGTGCGGGGATCGATTTATCGCAGGAGCTGGACAGAACCATTCCGTCCCAGGAAAGCGCTCCGGCATGCACTTCGACCATATCGCAGATCGCTTCGCGCGACGCCAGCACCCAGTTCATTCCGTCGTGACCCTGCGCGCAGCCATCGCAAATATCCGTCACATGATACTTCGCGCCGAATCCGCCTTTTTCCAGCACGCCAAAACGCACCTCGTCCGTCAGTCCGTTCAGATGTGTGCTGCCCGGGTGAGAATCTCCGTATACATCTTCGATCAGGATCTGCGGCTTGCGGATATCGTCCTCCGTCCATCCGGATCCCAGCTCCAGCGCGTCAAACTGCGCCCATAACTCTCGTTCGTCTTTGCTCCGCTGTTCCATAATACCCTCCGTAACATGTATCTTTGATAATTGCCTTCATATATCGTATATTATAAAGCTCCGTTCCCTCCTTGTCAATTCACGAGTTGTGTTTCGCGCCGTCCTCTGACAACGTATAAAAATTTACAATTCAGAACAGTTTCTTCATTTTTTGGTTCTATATTCTTCACATTTGGCCACTATAATAGGCTTTGTAGATAAAGAAAGATCTAAGGAGGTTATCTGTTATGGAAAACTATGAAAACTCTACCATAAAGAAACACGGCTTCCGGAAATTTCTGGCAGCTGTTCTGATCTGCGCGATCGTCGGAGGCGCAAGCGGCTTTGCGGTCTCGAGCATCATGCTGCGCAATCAAAGCGCCGCATCCGCTGAAGCGGGTCTGGATTCGTTCCGCACGACCCAGACCGAGACGTTGAGTCTTGCCGAGGGCGAGCTCACCGTTACGGCTAACCCGGTTACAACCATCATGACGCCGCAGAGCGTATATACCGCGTACGCAAACGCGGTTGTCGCGATCGCGAATGAAGGGACCACGACCAATATCTTCGGTCAGGTTACCCCGATGGCCTCTTCCGGCAGCGGGTTTATTCTTTCCGAAGATGGCTACATCCTGACCAATTATCATGTAATCTCTAACGCTTCCACGATCACGGTTACAACGACGGACGGCAGCCAGTATCCCGCTGAAATCATCGGTGGCGACAAGGATAACGATGTCGGGCTGATCAAGATCGACGCGAGCGGTCTCCCGACCGTTTCCATCGGCAATTCCGATACGATCGAAGTCGGTGAGCAGGTCGCGGCGATCGGCAATCCGCTTGGCGAGCTGACCAACACGCTGACCGTCGGCTATGTCTCCGCTCTCGACCGTGAAATCACCGAAAACGGTATTCCGATCAATATGTTCCAGACCGACTGTGCCATCAACAGCGGCAATTCCGGCGGCCCGATTTTCAACATGAACGGTAACGTCATCGGCATCACGACCGCCAAATACTCTACTTCCACATCGTACGGCAACGCTTCTGTCGAAGGAATCGGTTTCTGCATCCCGATCAATGACGCGATGGCGATCGCGCAGGACCTGCTGACCTACGGATATGTCACCGGCCGTCCCTCCATCGGTATTTCGACAGCTGTTCTGTCCTCTGCCGTAACACAGTATTACGGTCTGCCGGAAGGCATTTATATCACCGCTGTCGGCGAAAACACCGCGGCTGAAAAGGCGGGGCTCGCAAAGGGCGACATCATCACGGCTTTTGACGGTATGGCAGTTACGAGTACGACACAGCTGAAGGTCCTGCTGAAGCAGCACTCCGCCGGTGATGAAGTTTCTCTGACGGTCTATCACAGCCAGACGCAGAAGACCAGCACGGTTACTCTTGTTCTGGATGAAAAGAAATCCACTGCCGCGGCGCAGCAGGGCAATAAGGAAAACTCCGCGGCCGGCGGCCAGCAGCTGCCTTTCCCGGGTGGAAACGGCAACAATGATGGCAATAACGGTTCCTCCGGCTCTGAGGGTTCCGGCTCTGCAGGCTCTGGTTCTGCAGGTTCCGGCCCGCAGCAGGAGCAGACACCCTGGGGTTCTCTGGATGACTGGGGTGACTGGCTGGAAGGTCTTTTCGGCGGATTCGGTTATGGTCAGGGAGAACCGGAAACTGACGAATAATCGCCATACATCTGACAACGCTTCGTAACGCGCTTTACAAACGCCTCCGTGCCTGATATAATCGCGGCATACAGATTATATCAGGGATCACAGGAGGCGTTTTTTATGAAAACAAAAGAAATCAACGGGCTGGACATTTATGAATATGAAGGAACTCGGTTCAACATGCTGATGCAGTATGGGACGTGGGGCGTCGCGATGTCGGGCGGATCGCCGGAATACAAGCCGATCAGCCGGATGACGCGGCACATGATGACGGACGAAGTTTTCGTGCTGCTGAAAGGTTCCTGCACGCTTTATACCGCCGGTCAGGACGAAAAGCCCGGTCCGATGGACATTACGGAGCTTGAGCCTTATAAGATCTACAATGTCACGAAGGCAACCTGGCATAACCGTCGGGTCTCCGCGGACGGTCTGATCCTCGTTGTCGAGAACAATCCGTCTGTCGAGGGCATAACCGAAGCCGCCGATCTGGATCAGGAATATTGAGAGCAAGATGCC
>CACZPA010000160.1 GCA_902782895.1 uncultured Eubacteriales bacterium | reverse complement strand
TCGCGGATTTTGTCATGGACGAAGAGAAGGGCCTGGGCAAATATGTGAAAAAGATCCATCTGTCCATGGATCTTCCCTGTACATCTTTGCTTGGCAGCGGTTCCCTGATCGGCGTCAGCGACCGCGAGGCATCGGATATCCTGAATCCCGCAAAAGGCGGCAGCTGTGACTATGTGGTGGAGGATTTCTTCGGCAGCTCCGAAAACATCTGCCTGGTGGCCGAGGAATATTACAGCCAGCTGGCCGGGCAGGAAATTCGCCTTAAGATCAGCGTGCCGACAATGGGCTCGAAAGAAGAGACAGTGGAGAGAGATTTCCTGGTTGCCGGACAGTACCGTGGACAGGGAGCGGATGTTTTTGTACCGTATAATACGGCCAAGAAGCTCTCCGGCTCCGGCGGCGCAGCGAGGACGGATTCGCTGTCGTTCATTCTGGCGGACAATACCAAAGCGGAAGAGATGATGGAGAAGGCCATGGAGGTCTTTACGACCGTGGATCCCGCGTCCTACTCGAGCCGTCCGGCGCTGACGGTGCAGGACAGGCAGTATAAGGCCAGCATTACAGAACTCGAGCAGAATATCCGCAGAACGGATTATCTGCTGCCCATCAGCATCATTCTGAGCCTCGCGGCAGGCTTCCTGATCGGCTTCCTGGCGGTCCGGGGCGAAACGCGTACCTACGCGCTGATGCGGACGCTCGGTGTGAGCGGCCCGAATCTTGCGCTCATGGTACTGGGAGAGCAGATTCTGCTGCCGGCCGTCGGTGTGCTCGTGATCGCGCTTGCCCTTGCAAAACCCGGCGCGGCCTTTGTCTATCTGTCCTTCCATCTGGTCGGCTGTGCGCTTGCGGTCCTCCGGCCGGCGTTGTCCGCGCCGACGCGTCTCCTTTATGAGCAGGACTGAATTTCTTCTATATACAAAAACAGAAAACAGGTGTATAATAGCGATCAGAAATATACTGTATCGGCAGCATGTCTATGTTGCAGAAAGGGGTCAATATGGACAATTATGAGAACAGTTCCCTCCTGTTTTACTTGTCCGGCAATTCAACGACCGCGGAGAAAGCGGCCGGCGAGGCCAAGCCTTTCTTTGAAGAGGGCGTAAAGGCCACGGACGGCGTGAACGGCGGGGCGATCGAGTTTGGTACGCGCGATCTGCTGGCGTGGACAGCGGGACGCAACGTATACGCGGAGCGGGGAACGCTTTCCTTTTGGTGGAGATCCCGTTATCCGCTCGGCCCGACAGCGTTTCCGATTTTCCGTATCGGATACGCGGACCACTCCAGCTGGGATCAGTGTTTCCTGCGCGTGGACTACAACGGCGACGGCGTAGAGGCCTATGTGACGGATATCAATCTATCCCGCGCGCGTGTCTGGACGGACGGGTTTAAGTTCCCGGAGCCGGACAAGTGGACGCATATCGCGGTCTCCTGGGATGAGCTGTGGGGACTTAAGCTGTATGTGAACGGCAAAGAGGCCGCGAGTGAGTACAGACCGGCGGTTTATGACGCGGGACTGTATGCTTTCGGACCGCATTCCCGTATTATCGGACCGTGGCATGTACAGACGGATTACAACTTCACACGCGGCGGAGATCTGTGCGAACTCTCGATCTGGGACCATATGCTGAGCGATGACGAGATCGCGGTGCTCGGCGAGGCAAAGCTTCCCGACGCGAAGCCGTATGTGTTCTCCTTCGAGGAGGAGGCGACGAGAAAAGACTATCTGCTGCGCAGCGGCATGGATCAGTATGTGCCCCGGATTCCGGAGAAAGCAGCGGCCCGCAAGGTCGAGATCGCGGAAGCTTTCGATCTGAAGCGCTGGTGGTTCAAGGGCATGGACGGCATTCGCGAGACGACCTGGCCGGGCGTCTATAACCGCTCCCGTCTGAAGGGCCGCAATGATTATTTCCAGCTGCCGGACTGGGACTGCTATTCTCTTTCCGGTAAGGCGATTACGTTCAATATGCCGTATGAGCCGTACAACCATATTGAGATTTCCGGTAGCGCCTACGGTAAGGTAGAGCTTGTCGATGATGACGCGTCCGTTAAGGAATCGCTTTTCACCCGTAAGCAGGGCGAGGAGCGTACGGTCGACACGATTCCGAACCATATCGGCGGCAAGGTCCGTTTCACCAACGACGAGATCGAAGAGCCGATCGGCGATTTCTCCGTTTTCAACGTATATGAAGGCAAAGCTCCCGCGGGAGAGGCTTCCGTGACCTACGGCTTCGCGCCGATGACAGACTGCGCCGACGATAAGGAGAAATACCTGTACAATTTCATTGGAGAGAGATATCAGCCCTATCAGCGCACTATTCTGAAAGGTGTGGCCGGCGATGGCAAAACGGCCAAGGTGGAGTGCGTGGAAGGACTGCCGTTTATCCATCTGGTACTTCCGTATACCGCGGACGACAGTCTGGGCCTGGACGGTCTGGAGTTTGATTTTGACACCTGCGAAGGCAAGGATGCCGCCTATTCG
>CACZPA010000159.1 GCA_902782895.1 uncultured Eubacteriales bacterium | reverse complement strand
TGATGCAGCTCGTGGCGGAAGATCATCACGAGCTCGTCCGGCGTATAGGCGTGATTCGGCAGCACCGTGCAGCGGTTCCATTTGGCTCGGCCCATCGAAAAAGGCGCGGAGACGTCACCGCGAAGCAGTCGGACCGGCAGTCGGTAATTCAGCGCTTCCCGCTCGGCTTCCCAGAGCGCGAGGATAGCTTCGTCCCGCTCTTCTGTCGTCGTCCGGCGGACACGGCGGGAGAAGACCAGATGGGAGATCAGATAGTATCCGCCCACGATGAGGAAGCCAGCAAGCCAGACGGCGCCGACGATGGGCATGACTCTGCGGGGGACATAAATTGTCAGACGCGGCAGCGGCAGCAGGCCGATCAGCACTTGCGCCTGCCAGAACAGAAGCGCGGGGATCAGCCAAAGAATCGCGCAGGCCCGCGCGCTGATCTTTTGCCGCAGCAAGGGGAGCAGGAGCAGCAGCAACACAAAATAGACGCAGGGAAACAGCAGCACATTTGCCGTCAAGCCGAAGAATCGCGCGAGACCATCCCGCACGCCAAAATGAATCAATGACAGTATGAGAAAAACGAGCAGGATCCAGAAAAGAACCGTCGGCACGACCAGAACGAAGGTTTCGACGCCTTTTTTCTTCGCGTCATAGAAAACAAAAGGCTTTGCGCCGTGTTCCCAGCGCCAGGCGCGGTGGAACGCATATCCGAGCAGACCGGCCAGGATCAGTCCCCAGACAGCTCTTGCCCAGATCATAACGTATCCGCCTCGAGCATTTCCCGAAGCTCCTCCAGTTCTTCTTTAGTGATGCCGCTGTCGCTGAGCGAGACGGCAAAAGCGGACAGGGAGCCGCCGTAGAGCCTGTCGAGCAGCCGCCGGCTCTCCTGCGCCAGGTATTCTTTGCGGGAAACAAGTGGAGTATAATAATTCGTCCGTCCCCGATGCTCCACCTGCAGGAAGCCTCTGCCGCACAGCCGCGTCAGGAACGTCAGAATGGTAGTTGCCGCGAGAGGCTTCTCCCGGTTCAAGGCCTCCTCGATCGTACTGCGGGAGACCGGAGGCTCCTGATCCCAGACGGTCTGCATAATCGCAAGCTCGCCATCCGGCAGCGAATCAAAATGTTTCATGGGACAACCCCCTTTTATCAGATTCAGGACATCTATATTCTACAACTGTAGAAATAAAATGTCAAGGGGGATTCCGTATTATACGATTCGCCCGTCGACCAGCCGAAACTGCTGCGGACAGCGTTTTGCCACTTGCGGGTCGTGCGTTACAATAACGATCGTTATGCCCTGCTGATTCACGCTTTCGAAAAGATCCATCAGTTTATCGGTCGAAACGGTGTCCAACGCTCCTGTCGGCTCATCGGCCAGTATCAGTTTTGCGTTCATCAGCAAGGATCTGGCAACGGCCACGCGCTGCCGTTCTCCTCCGGAGAGTTCGCTGACTTTTTTTTCAGACAATTCTCCGATGCCTAATTGATTCAGAATATCCTTCGCCGCTGCGAGAGTTTCACGGCTATCGCGTTTCCCGATGACGGCGGGCAGCATTACATTCCCCAGAACCGTATCGTAGGAGAGCAGGCCGTAATCCTGCATGATGACAGCGATTTCGGTGTTCCGCAGGCGGCAGATTTCACGGTCTTTCAACCGGTTCATGAGTTGATTCTGATAATAATAGTTCCCCGACGTGGGACGATCCAATCCTGCAAGGATATGAAGCAGCGTGGATTTGCCCGAGCCGGACGGGCCGGTAATGGCGCACATACTGCCGGCTTCGAGCTCTATCGAGATGTCCCGCAGCGCCTGAACCTGATCCCGCTCGCCTTCATGATATATTCTGCTGATATTTTCCAGCCGCACGATGGCCATTGATTATTCCTCCTGCTTTTTTGACGGCTTAGCCTGCACAATGCCGGCAGTGCCGTTTTTCTCAAACCGGCGAAATTCCAGAGATGTAAACGTCCATAGAAGCAATCCCATCAAAGTCAACGCCAGCAAAACGGTCCGGAGCTTCGGCAACGACAAGCCCTCCAGAAAGATGACTTTCCCGATCAGCGGAATCAGCAGCCAGCCTATCAGCAGCGGGATTCCGACAAGGAATCCATAGGCCGTGATAAACAGCTGCCGGATGCTTCTGTACGAAAGACCGTTCAGATGCAAAATCCGCATTGTCTCCTGCTTTTCCCGGAAAACCAATGCGATATAGGCTCCGAATCCAAAGACCGCGACCAGCAGGAACAGAGCAAAGGCAAAGATAATACTGGCGTTATCCATAAAATACGTATTCCAGGTCTGGCGGATTTCTGCTCCGAGGATGTCGGATCGGACAGAACTGCCAGATACGTCATCCGACGAGGCTGTGCTTGCTTCAAAAGTTTCCGGATTGCCTGGCGTTATCAGGTATTCCGGCTGGCAGCTTACGCCTTCGATCGATTCCAAGGCAACCATCGCGGGATAATCCTCCACGGACAGATAAAAATCATTAAGCCGAGGCAAGGATCCGTGTGACATAAGGACCGGCAGCCGGCGGTTTCTGAAGAATCCCACGACTTCGCCGGTGCAGGTTATGTTTTCTTCCGCAAGCCAAATCGACAACTCCTCGTGAAGCGCATAGTTATTCCTGCAAGCCTCGGACAGCAGCACCGGTGTGGCATCTTTTGACACAGCGGTTTCAATACCGCCCGTCTGGAGATTGATCTGAGACATCCAGCTTTTTGAATAATGGAGGAGCAGAGCATCCAGCGCTTGATCTGAATGGGTGCTGGCTTTCTGTGCGACAGCATGTGAAACAGAGAAAGCATGTATCTGATCGTTTTCTGTCGGAGCGTTTTCTCCAATCACATGGATAAGATCCTGCTGCCCGTCAGAATAAAGCACTGCTACTTCCCGATAAGTTTTCAGATTTTCAAGCAGAGGATCCGTCATCATAAAGAGCAGGATAGACATCAGAAGAATCTGCAGGAAAAGAACCGATTCTTTCTCAAAACCGACGGAAAACGCATATTTGAACAGTTTTCTCCGCATCAGTCAGCCCTCCTCTGTAATTCCGTCAGGACCTTTTTAATACCACCGACTGTACACAGAACAACAAACAGGAAGAGCAGGACAAGCATCAAAACAAACGTTATCGGATTCGGCGCGGCATCCGCGTAGATCAGGGACAGTATCGGGCGGCTGAAGAAATGCAGCAGGAGAGCCGCGATGGTCGATACAAGATAGAGGATCAGATATTGCACATAGAGGATGGTTACGCATCTGCCGGAAGGCAAACCGCATAGATAATAGACGGAAAGCTCTTCTTTGAACTGCTGCAGCCACTCCTGGCTGATCATAATAATTGTCAGGAAGGCCAACAGCGAGAGGCCGACGCTCAAGAGAGCGTATTTCACGTTGCTTTTGATCAGGACCTCCGAGGCCGTCGTGTTTGGCAGGAAGACTTGTGTTCCGGAAAGGCTCTGCTGCAGATTCTGCCGGGCTGTTTTCAGGTTGCGGGAAGTTCCGTTTTTCAATTGAATTAAGACCATATCCGGGACATAAGACTTTATGTAAGTCCGATAGGGAAGCACATAGAATCGATATTCGCTGGTATAGTTGCGCCAGAAATCAACATGCTGTGACCGCAAAGACGTTGCGATGCCAAAAGTCGCGTTGACAAGCGAACCTTTTCCTGTCAAAGCATAGTCCCTGCCATCAAAAGAAATCATCTGTTCTTCCGAGCCGATCGACTCGGAAGTATAGATGACCTCTGCTGCGTTTTCTTGTTCTTCCTGCGTAAAGAATCTGCCATAGACGGACGGAAACCACATGTCCGGCCGGTTTCCGTCCCAGCCTATAACAAACTGATTGAGACCGGTTTTTGTAATGCAGACTGTATTGATCGTACCGCCCGGGATATCCTGCTGCAGGGCCGCGTTCCATTGATCGGGATCGAAATGATCTTT
>CACZPA010000158.1 GCA_902782895.1 uncultured Eubacteriales bacterium | reverse complement strand
GCGCTCGATCCGCAGGCCCTGCAGCGCGAAATAGCTGTCCTTCTCTCCCCAGCCCGTCCGCATGATATAGAATCCGGACGCCTTGAACGGATAGTTGCGCTCTGGCTCTTCGCCCTGCTTGCGGCCGGTCGCGATATACAGAAGATCCTTGCGGCCCGTCAGATCCGCGATATGGCGGATGAATCCGCGCATTTCATTCAGGTCCTGCGGCCAGAACGACAGGTTCATGCCCTCATACAGTGCTTCGTCGCTGCGGATCGCAAGCAGATTGTTGCGGTCCGCGTCGCCG
This sequence comes from uncultured Eubacteriales bacterium, assembly GCA_902782895.1. Lineage (GTDB taxonomy): Bacteria > Bacillota > Clostridia > Lachnospirales > Bianqueaceae > RUG12817. The sequence continues at coordinate 1,961 of CACZPA010000158.1, read as the reverse complement.
GTCATCTGCGTTGTGAAATCAGGCTTCGTAACCGCCATCAGGAACGCGGCCGCGTTCTCGAGGATCGGCAGCGCGTAATCCGGGACAGGAATCCCGTTCTTACGGCAGATGTCATAGCACTGCGTGAAGCAGACTGCCGCCGTCATATGATAGATCGGCGTCCTCTCCATATGGATGCCGTCTTCGTCGAATGAATACATGACTTCCTGAGAGAATCTGCGGTAGCCCATTCTGCGCCACTCTTCGGAATTTTTAAGCTCGGGGAAAAGTACGCCGCACTGCAGGAGTCCTGTCGTCTCCATGCTCAGCCAGTTGCTGGAATGGATGTGGTTCGTATAGTATACCATCAGGTATTCCGCGGAATCATAGACCATGTTGAGAAAATACGCCCATCCTGCCGTATCCCACGCCTCGGACCTGCGGAACGCGACGTAGCAGGGCATCAGCGCGGTGTAGAAACGGATTCCCGTCTCAATGTGGCGCCAGGCTCCTGTCCAGCCTTCGCCCATCGAATAATTCGGATCGGCCATATACGGATCGACCGGACAGTTATCATAGAAGGACTCCAGATACCACAGGAACTGCTTTGTATACTCTTCATTGCCGTTCAGCACATATGCTCTTGCAAGCGGCTGCAGATAGATCATACGGTACAGAGACCAGCACCATTCACGGTCTTTGGACGTCTCCGCAAGCGGGCTGTAGAACCAGTCGATTTCGCCGTCATAATGGTATCCATACAGCGTATGATCCATGACGAGCTCGACTTCCTTCATGATCTCCTCTACCGCGGCAGGATCCTTATAGGCCTCCATCTCCGCGCGTTCAAAGAGATACGCGGGCTTCGTACGGGTGCGCAGATGCGCGATCACTGCCTCAAAAGCCTCCGCGGCCTTGCCTGCCTCATGCAGCGCGCGGGCCTCTTCCAGCCCCTCCGCCTCCCAGTTGATCCGGGAAATGGCTCTGTCGATGACAAACTGTCTGCGAGCCTCTTTGTCCATTCCTTCGCTCATAATTGACCTCCTATTGTGTATAGTTTATGAATGATCAGATAGAGAACGCTTATTTGCGCAGCTTGGCGAAAAGGTCCGCCATCAGCGCGTCGCGGTTGATATAATAGACATATTTGATGAAATGTCTCCTGTCGTCAAAAGCATACCGGTCATCATATTCCGGGATCGGGCTGTGGATCAGCTTATCCTCCATGAAAGGCCCGTCCAGCAGCCATCCGACCGCTGTCACGTCCCAGATCGGCCGCGTCCAGGTCGGGTAAGGACTGGCTTTCTCCGCCTCCTGTATCGTATAGGACGTGAGATAATCACACAGCGGGTTCTGTCCTTTCAGATGATGAATGAGCTCCGGGCCGCTGATGGTAAAGGATGAAACCACTCCCGCGCAGGGCAGCTGTACCAGCGGAACTCCGCAGCCGAAAACGATCCTTGCCGCGGCGACGTCCTGCATCAGGTTGAATTCCCGGTTATGCGGCCAGTGGATCGCGGTTCCTCCGAGCCACACGATCACGATCCGGTCGATGATCTCCGGCCGCAGCAAAATTGCGGACGCTACATTTGTAATCGCGCCGGTCGCGACAACATAGAGCGGTTCCTCCGTCGTATACTGCATCGCGCGGTCCGCGAGATCCTGTGCCGCGTCTGAAATCCGCGGCGTATCCTCATCCGGCAGATAATCCGTCGACCCGTGATAGACCACCTTCTTGAGATCCTCGCGGCCAAGCAATGTCAGCAGATGCAGAATCTCATCATAGCTTTTCAGCATCCCGTCTTCCGGGCCGGTCGAATTGCTGTTATAAAAAGGCGCGGCGTAGATCGCCTTCACATCCGCTTTTTCATCGGACCGAACCAGATAGGACAGGGCGAACTGGTCATCGATCTCGTTATACGTATCCGTATCCATCACGACATCGATCCGTCCCTCCGGCTTGCGCAGACGGCGGATCAACG
>CACZPA010000157.1 GCA_902782895.1 uncultured Eubacteriales bacterium | reverse complement strand
GGCCGGGTTCTGGAAGCCTTTGCTCTCGTAGAGCGAAGTGATGTATTCCAGATCCTCGAAGTGATAATTCGGGACGGAACGTCCGGTTACCGGATCGGTGCCCCCGCGCAGGATCGCGTGGGTATAAGGGTTGCCGCTTGTCGAGGCTTCCCAGTTGCGGTAGATGAAATCATGCGGGTGCTGTCCCGCCTGGATCGCGTTGAACATGACGGAAATGTCCCCGGACGTGCCGTTCTTCATGCCGGCCGGAACGTCCAGACCGCTGACCGTCAGGCGGTGCTCCTGATTCTCGGAAGAGCGCGCGCCGACCGCCACATAACCGAGTACATCGTCCAGGAAAGCATAGTTGGTGGGGTAGAGCATTTCGTCGGCGGTGACAAAACCGCACTCGGACAATACGCGGATGTGCATGCGGCGGATCGCCTTGATGCCTTCGAAAGCATTCGGCTTGGCATTCGGGTCGGGCTGGTGCATCATGCCTTTGTATCCGTCCCCTGTCGTACGCGGTTTGTTCGTATAGACACGCGGCACAAGCAGAATCTTGTCTTTGACCTTCTCCTGCACCTTGGCAAGACGGGTCGTGTACTCGAGAACGGCGGATTCATTGTCCGCGCTGCAGGGGCCGATGATGAGCAGCAGACGGCTGTCTTCGCCGGAAAAAACGGCCTTGAGCTCGTTGATTCTCTCTGTGCGGACGGCCTCGTCCTTGCTGCTTAAGGGCATCAGCGCTTTCAGGTGATCAGGTGACGGAATAGTACGGATATATTGAAAACTCATGGGCTAAAGGACTCCTTAACTGAAGAATGGCGTATCTTTTTCCGGGGCAGTGACCGGCAGGTTGCAGTACTTGCACTTCTCGGTCGTGCCTCTGCGCAGCTGTACGATCGCGCCGCAGTGCGGGCAGGTCATTGAAACGACTTCTTTGGCGGCCTGCTCCTCATGGATCTGCTGGTTCAGCTGAGCTGCAGCCGCGTCGGCCTCGGCCTGTTTCTTTTTGGCCGCGTTGGTGCTCTTGCGGACAGCCGCGATAATGACGATCACGATGAGCGCGAAGACGATCAGGACGATGGCGGAGACAGTGATGGCGACGGTCTTGATCCGATTGGTCGTGGAAGTGACGGACATGATGGAATCCGCTGCGCTGCGGAAAGCTTTCTCAAAGAACTCACCTTCCGACAGATCCATGTCTTCGTAATAATAATCGATATAGTCGAGCAGGATCTCACGGGCCTCCGCGTCCATGACGAGCTCCGCGCTCGCGCCGGCGTAGACAGACGAGATATAGTTGCCGGACGCGTTCGGATACTCGCGGAAGATCACGAGCATATGGCCTCGGTCCGGGAAGAGCCGGTCATATTCCTTGATGCTGAGGTCCTCCAGCGCCACCTCGGAAGTATAGTTCGCGCCGATATTCTCGCCCGTGATCCACAGATACGGCTGCACACCGGTTTTCTCGTAGAAGTAGCGCAGACCGGTCAGAAGCAGCTTCTCATCGGAGGAGCCGGCGGCGATCCAGTCGCCCCAGTCATCGCGGTACCATTCATTGATCATCGTGCATTCCGACGAAGAAAGCTTTTCGCGTTCGATCGTGTTGACGACGACAGATTGGCTTGTCTGTATGATACTGAAAAGCGTGCTGGCGACGACAATGATGATAAAAATGACAACGATCGGGATCAGACAGCCGCTGCAGCCGGACCGGCCGGATGGACCGTTATAGCGTGTCGGGCCGCCATGGAATCCGGAATTATCGTAATGATTATAGCGATTGCCGGAATAATACCGGCTGGTATTATAAGAACTGCGGTTGTTACCGTAACGGCCAAAGGAGCCCGAAGAGCCGGATCGGCCGGAAGAACTCGAACGGCCTGAAGAGCTTGATCGGCCTGATGAGCTGGGTCGTCCGGAAGAGCCGGAACGGCTCGAGGAGCTGTGGGAATGGCTGGAATAACCGCCGTGGCTGGAACTATGTGAACTGCTTCCGCCTCCGCCTCTTGGCATAAAGCTTTCCTCCTTATCGAATAAATAAAAGGTCGGATTCATCATACTCTGAAAACCGCGATTCGTCAAGAGCCAGCGCGGGCCGGCCGTGCAGATCGACCGCATGGACCGGCCACAAGGACTGACCGCGCAGACCGACCGTGCAGATCGGCCGCATGGCGAGAAGCACAGCGAATAGACGATGAAAAGCACGGCGAAAAGCTTTCAGAATGACCGCCCCGCATGCTTGCAAATCTTGTAAGGCTCTGTTATAATGAGGCCGATACAGAAATTCCATAAGGAGGGTTAATATGAATCCGGTATTGGAAAAGATAGGAGCGATCGGCATCGTCCCTGTTATCAAGATCGATGATGCGAAACTCGCGGTTCCGCTGGCCAAGGCGCTGGTGGAGGGCGGCCTTCCGGTCGCAGAGGTCACATTCCGCACAGATGAGGCGGAAGAAGCAATTAAGCTGATTTCCAAAGAAGTCCCGGAGATGCTTGTCGGAGCCGGGACGGTTCTTACAACGGCACAGGTCGACAGAGCGGTGCTTGCGGGAGCTAAGTTCATCGTCAGCCCCGGTCTCAACCCCAAGGTTGTACAGTATTGCGTAGACAAGGGCATTCCGATCACGCCCGGCACTTCCAACGCGTCCGATATCGAGCAGGCTCTGGAGCTTGGACTTGAAGTCGTCAAGTTCTTCCCGGCCGGACAGCTCGGCGGCATCGCGACGATCAAGGCCCTCGCGGCGCCTTACACCAAGGTTAAATTCATGCCCACCGGCGGCGTTAACGCGAAGACGCTCAACGATTATCTGTCCTTCCCCAAGGTCCTTGCCTGCGGCGGATCCTGGATGGTCAACGCCGATCTGATCAACGCCGGCAAGTTCGACGAGATCCGCACGATGACAGCAGAGGCGGTCCGCACGATGCTCGGATTCGAGCTTGCACACGTCGGAATCAATGCAGAGAACGAGGCGGAAGCGCTTGCCACAGCCAAATTCTTTGAAGACGCGTTCGGCTTCACGTCCAAGAACGGCAACAGCTCCGTTTTCGCAGGGACAGCGGTAGAGGTCATGAAGGCTGGCGGCCCGGGCAGACTGGGACACATCGCCATCAGGACAAATTATATCGACCGCGCGGTCCGCTATATGGAGTCCAGAGGCTATGAGTTTGAGCCCGGTAAGTATGACGCAAAGGGCAATATGACCGCTATTTATTTCAAACAGGAGATCGCGGGCTTCGCGGTACATCTGGTGCAGAAATAAGTAAAAAACTTACTTTTCTTTGCGGTTCCTCTTGTCAGAATCGCGAAACTGTTGTAAAATGAATATGATTTGTGAAAAACAAATCAATGATTATCATCAAATATGGAGGATATCTAAAATGTCTGTAAAAGTAGCCATTAACGGTTTCGGACGTATCGGCCGCCTTGCTTTCCGTCAGATGTTTGACGC
>CACZPA010000156.1 GCA_902782895.1 uncultured Eubacteriales bacterium | reverse complement strand
ATGAAATTTTACGGAAAGTATATCAAACCGTACAGGATCTTCTTCATCTTCGGACCGATTCTGATGCTGTCCGAAGTCATCGGAGAGGTCCTGATGCCCAAGATGATGGCAAATATCATCAATAACGGAATCCCGAACGGGGACACTTCCTACATTATAAGTATGGGCCTTGCTATGGCCGGGATCGCGCTGATCATGATGATCGGCGGTGTCGGAGGCAACTATTTCGCGTGCAGGGCGACGATCGGATTCTCGTCGGATCTGCGTTCGGATCTGTACAGAAAGGTCCAGTCCTATTCGTTCGCGAACGTGGACCATTTCCAGACCGGATCTCTGGTCACAAGGCTGACCAACGACGTAACGCAGCTGCAGAACTTTACGCGGATGTGCATGATCATGATGCTCCGCGCGCCCGGAATGATGATCGGAGCGATCATTATGGCGCTCCGGATCAACGCGAGGCTCTCGCTCATCATCGCGGCGATGGTCCCGATCCTCGGAGGCACGATCTATTACATTACGAGCCATGCATTCCCGCGCTTCATCGCGATGCAGGGCAAGATCGACGCGCTGAACACGGGCGTTCAGGAGAACCTGACCAACGTACGCGTTATCAAATCCTTTGTCCGCGAAGATTACGAGAGAGAACGTTTTGAGCAGAAGACGACAGATCTGCGCGATCATACGCTGAAAGCACTGCGTCTGATCATTTTCACGTTCCCGGTCATGACCCTTGCCATGAATATCACGACTCTGGCGGTTGTATGGTTCGGCGGCAAGCAGGTCATCGTCGGCAGCATGCAGGTCGGCGATCTGACAGCTTTCACGACCTATGTTGTACAGATCCTGATGTCGCTGATGATGCTTTCAATGATCGTTATGCAGTTCTCGAGAGCGTCAGCTTCCTCTCACCGTATCAAAGAGGTCATGGAGGAGAAGCTTGATCTGACCGATGAAAACGCGGCGTGCAAGGATCTTGAGGTCGCGCGCGGCGAGGTCGAATTCAGAGACGTCTGCTTCCGTTATTATAAGGATCATCAGGAGTGGGTTCTCGATCATATCAATTTTGACGCGAAACCGGGACAGGTGCTCGGCATTATCGGCTCGACCGGAAGCGGCAAGACGACAATGGTTCAGCTGATCCCGCGTCTGTATGACGTCGATGAGGGACAGGTCCTGGTCGACGGCGTGGATGTCCGCGATTATTCGCTGGAGAATCTGCGTGAGGGCGTCGGAATGGTCCTGCAGAATAATCTGCTTTTCTCCGGGACGATCAAGGACAATCTCCTCTGGGGCGACGGCACCGCTACGGAAGAAGAGCTTGCCGCAGCCGCCGACGCCGCGCAGGCACAGGAATTCATTAAAGGATTCAAGGCCGGCTACGATACTGAGCTCGGACAGGGTGGAACCAATGTATCCGGCGGACAGAAACAGCGTCTCTGTATTGCCAGAGCTCTGCTGAAGCATCCTAAGATCCTGATTCTTGACGATTCCACGAGTGCGGTCGATACCGCTACCGAAGCGCGGATCCGTGAAGCTTTCCAGACCACGCTCAAGGATACGACCAAGATCATTATCGCGCAGCGGATCAGTTCCGTAAGGGACGCGGACCAGATCCTGGTCGTGGATGAAGGCAAGATCGTCGGACGGGGAAAACACGAGGAACTGCTGGCTTCCAACAAGGAGTATCAGGAGATCTACTACTCGCAGCAGGACAGAAATCAGGAGGCAGGTGACTGATATGAGTAAAAAACAGAATTATGTACGGCCTCTGGACGAACTGCAGAAGAAGTATCAGTCACTTGGAAAGGCTCCCGCTGGGGGACCCGGAGGCGGCGGCCCGCGCGGTTCCATGATGACCGGCAAGCCCAAGGACCGCAAGGGAACCATGATCCGGATGTTCAGCTACATCGGTAAATATAAGCCGCAGCTCGCGCTGGCTCTGCTGTGCGTCCTTGTCTCGACAGGCGCGAATCTGCTGGGCTCTTACATGCTGCGCCCGATCATCAACGGTCTGATCGCGAATACGGACCTGAATTCGCTGGCGATCTCGCTCGCCAAAATGGCGGCTGTTTATCTGGTTGGCGTTGTGGCGAACTATACGCAGCAGAAGACGATGATCGGGATTTCCCAGGGCATCATGAAAACGCTCCGCGATGAGCTTTTCACCAAAGTGCAGAAGCTGCCGGTGCGCTATTACGACAATACCAGCAAAGGCGAGCTGATGAGCCGCTTCATGAATGACGTCGATTCCATGAGTGAGATGCTCAACAACGCGGTGATCTCTCTGATCTCCGGTACGGTTACGCTGATCGGAACACTGGTTCTGATGCTCTCGATGAGCGTGATCCTGACAGCCGTCACGATCGTCTTTGTCCCGCTGGTCGCCTGGGCCGGCATGGCCATCGCCAACCGCAGCCGCAGATACTACAGACAGCAGCAGGCGGCGCTCGGCGCGATCAACGGTTATATCGAAGAGTCCGTAACGGGCAGCAAGGTCGTTAAAGTATTCAATCACGAAGAAGTCTGCGAAGCGGAATTTGACCTTCTGAACAAGGATCTCCGCAAGAAACAGATCTTTGCGCAGTTCTTCGGCGGCATCATGGGACCGGTCATGGGCAACCTGGGACAGATCTCCTATGCCGTTACGGCCTGTGTCGGCGGTATCCTCTGCGTAACGCGTGGTTTTGACGTCGGCGGATTCTCTGTTTTCGTCAACTACAGCCGTCAGTTCAGCCGTCCGATCAACGAGCTGTCGCAGCAGATGAATACGCTGTTCAGCGCGATGGCCGGCGCGGAGCGCGTTTTCGCGGTCATGGATCAGGAGCCTGAACCGGAGGATCCGGCAGACGCCAAGTCCGCGGACAACATGAAGGGCTATGTCGAGATGAAGCATGTGTACTTTGGATACAATCCGGACGTGCAGGTGCTCAAGGACATCAACCTGTACGCAAAGCCTGGCCAGAAGATCGCTTTTGTCGGATCGACCGGCGCGGGCAAGACGACCGTCACGAACCTTTTGTCGCGTTTCTACGACATTCAGGAAGGCGAAATTACGATCGACGGCGTCAGTATTTACGATTACAAACGCAGCGAGCTGCGCCGCAATATCGCGATGGTACTGCAGGACACGCATCTTTTCACCGGCACCGTTATGGAAAATATCCGTTACGGCCGGCCGGACGCGACGGATGAGGAGGTCATCGCGACGGCAAAATCCGTCAGCGCGGATCACTTTATCCGGCGGCTTGCGGATGGCTATCAGACGGTTATCGACGGGGACGGTACAAGTCTGTCCCAGGGCCAGCGGCAGCTGCTGAATATCGCGCGCGCCGCGATTTCCAAGGCGCCGATCCTGGTGCTGGACGAAGCGACGAGCTCCGTTGATACCCGTACCGAGAAACAGATTGAGCAGGGCATGGACGCGCTGATGGCGTCGAGAACGACATTTGTCATCGCGCACCGGCTGTCGACGGTCAGAGACGCAAACGCGATCATGGTTCTGGAGCACGGCGTGATCATCGAAAGAGGTACACATGAGGATCTGCTGGCGCAGAAGGGACGCTATTACGAGCTGTATACCGGCAAAGCGGAGCTCGATTAAGCTGACAAAGCTGGAGCAAGGTCATGGAGCATGTAAAATTTCATTACAGATCATTGGAGGATATCCGGCAGGAGGAAGCGATGCTGGGCGTGGAATTTCCGCTCAGCGAGGACGTCTCCTGCCTGGAGAGACCTCTTACGGTCGGCAGCAGAAGATTTGCCAACCGGCTGATGCTGCAGCCGATGGAGGGTTGTGATTCAACACCGGACGGACGCCCGGGAGAGCTCATGATCCGTCGATATAAACGCTACGCGGCAAGCGGAGCGGGACTCATCTGGGTCGAAGCGACGGCGGTCGTGCCGGAGGCGCGTGCTACGCCGGGACAGATGGTGCTCTGCGAGGAGAATCTGGACGATCTGAAAAGACTGGTCGAGACGATCCGGGAGACGGCGGCCGCGGCCGGGCGGGACGTACGGCTGATCCTGCAGGCGACACATTCGGGACGCTATTCCAAACCGCACGGCTATCCGGAGCCGATTATCGCGTATAATAACCCGATCTTCGAGAAGGATAAGCCGATCCCGGCGGAGAGAATCATTACCGATGACGAACTGAAACGGATCGAAGAACTGTACGGCAAAGCGGCTGTTATGGCGAAAGAGATCGGTTATGACGGCATCGACGTTAAGGCGTGCCATCGCTATCTGAACTGCGAACTGCTCTCGGCGTTTACCAGACCGGGGCTTTATGGCGGATCATTCGAGAATCGGACAAGATTCTTCCGGAACGCTTTCAGCGCGGCGAGAGCTGCCGTGCCGGAGGATTTCATCGTCACAACGCGGATGAATCTGTATGACGGATTCCCGTATCCGTACGGGTGGGGCGTCATGAAGGACGGAAGCCTGACGCCGGACATGACAGAGCCGCTGAGGCTCGTCGCGGATCTGCGGGGTCTGGGACTGAAATTCCTGAACATTACGATGGGCAATCCTTATGTAAATCCACATGTCAACCGGCCGTATGATATCGGCGGTTATGTCCCGCCGGAGCATCCGCTGGAAGGCATCGCAAGGATGTACCGCTGCACGGCGGAGATCGCGGAAGCGAATCCGGAACTTCCGGTCATTTTCTCCGGGCCGTCCTATCTGCGCGCGTTCGCGGCCAATTACGCGGCCGGGATTGTGGAGAAACATCCGCTCGCGATGGTCGGATTCGGACGGGAAGGCTTCGCGTATCCGGATTTTGCCGGAGATATCTTGGACGAAGGGGCAATGAACCCGCGTAAAGTCTGCGTTTCCTGCGGAAAATGCGCGGAGCTCCTGCGGAATTGCTATACGGCGGGCTGCGTCGTGAGAGATCCGCTGTATACGGAAGTTTATAAGAAGGAGATCCTGAAAAATGGCTGAGAAAATCGCACTGGTCACCGGATCCGCGCGCGGGATCGGACAGGGCATTGCACGGGCGCTCAAGGGACAGTTCCGCGTGATCCTTTCCGCGACAAGGGAGCCGGAGGATGTTGAGATCCCGGAGGATCTGGCGGACTGCAGCTATGTGCGCTGCAATATCGCGTCTTCTGACGACAGAAAACGGGTTTTTGAGTGGATCGAAGAGAAATACGGACGGCTCGATCTGCTGGTCAATAACGCTGGCGTGGCACCGCTTGTTCGCGAGGATATCCTGAAGGCGACGGAAGAGAGCTTCGACCGGGTACTCGGGATCAACCTGCGGGGGACGTATTTCATGTGCCAGAACGGTGCTAACTATATGCTTGCCTGCAAGGAAAAAGGCCTGGAGGATTACGAGCCGCGGATCGTTAATATCTCATCCATGTCCTCGTATACGTCGTCCACGGCGCGCGGAGAATACTGCATCTCTAAGGCTGGGATATCCATGGTCACAAAGCTGTACGCGGACAGGCTCGCCGAGTACGGAATCTCCGTATTTGAAGTTCAGCCCGGCATTATCGCGACGGATATGACGGCAAAAGTCCGCGAGAAATACGACAGGCTGATTGCCGACGGATTAACACCGATCAAAAGGATCGGACAGCCGGAGGATATCGGCAAAGCTGTTGCGGCGCTGGCTTCCGGAGCCTTTGACTTCTGCACCGGAACCGTGATACACGCGGACGGAGGCTTCCATATTCAGAGACTGTAAGGAAGGTGTTTGAAAGGAACCGCCGCTTTGCCGGACAGGAAGGCGGTGGTTTTTTGATGAAAAAAGAAATTGACCAAAAAGACCAAAAAAACTTTAAAAACTTTTAAAAAGGGGGTTGACAAGGGAGAGGTGAAGTGATAGAATAGCACCTGCACTTGAGCGATCGGGT
>CACZPA010000155.1 GCA_902782895.1 uncultured Eubacteriales bacterium | reverse complement strand
ATTACGTAAACGAAGATTTCCGGCAGATTCTCGACTATATCGATTCGCACATCGCGGAGATTCATTCAACAGAAGACCTGACCAGGGGCATGCACATGTCCAAGTCCACGCTGTACAGGTTCTTTTCCATGCAGATGAAAACACCTGTCATGACCTATATCCGTACGCAGAAATGTCTGTTGGCGCGCAATTATCTGCTGGAAGGCGTTTCTCCCACAGAAGTGTCCACACGTCTCGGATTCGCGCATTACTCATCCTTCTACCGCGATTATCAGCAGATTTTTCATACTTCTCCGGGAAACAACCGGGAATAATACAGTCGTACATTTACGGTTAAGCGGGCGCTGAGTAGTGCCGGCAATCGGCATCTGCGGATAAGGGAATGTTCGCCAAGGAGCTTTAGTAAAAGATAGCCAGTAAAAAACTGCCTTACCTGGTCGTGAAAACCGGGTAAGGCAGTTTTGTGTAGTGCAGATTAGCGTTCGGACGATTTACTTTCCGGACGACTTACTGTCCGTCATCTCCGCCGCCGTCATCCTTCTCAGGCTCTTCGGCGCCGTCTTTCTCCTTGCCGCTGTCCTGCGCGCGTTCCGGATGTCCTTTGCAGACTTCGGTCGGTTCGGGGACATAATCCTCAACGTAACCGGGCTTGAATCCGATATAGGTCAGATCCTTGATCTTTTCTGCCAGTTCTGCAAGGCTGTAGCTGCGGTGTACACCGTAACGTACGGTTGGAATACAGGTCCCGTCCGGATTGCACTTCAGTCCGGTTTCGGAGCAGACCTCTGTAGCGGTATGTACGTTGCAGTAGGAAGTCGGTTCCGTACCCTCTACAAAGTATTCGTAATAGGTCGTGCCGCCGCAGGAGCCGCTGGCGAGTTTGCCGGACTTAGAACAGATGTAGCAGCCGATAACGCCTTCCGGCGGTTCACCGAAGTCCTTGTACTCCAGACCTTCATGAGCGGCTTCCATGGACCATTTCCACAGCTCATGACGACGGTCGGGCTTACGCGGAACATAACTCAGAGAATCATAATCGCCAGAGTAGCGGATCATATCGTATCCGACCCAGGCAGTGCAGAGATAATACGGAGACCATGCGCAGGTCCAGTAATCGTTGTCTTCCTCGGAAGTACCGGTCTTGCAGGCGATCGGGAATCCGCCGCTCAGGGAATCCTCGGTACCTGTCTCCCATCCCCACTTGTACTGTGTCGTGCTGTGGCAGACGTTTTCGATAATCCAGGCGTTCTGCTCTGTCAGAGAATGATCCTTGCGGACCTGATTGGCTCCGCCATCGCGCTTGTCCAGCAGCAGATTGCCGTCATGATCATATACAGTGGAGTAGAAAGTCGCTTTTACATAGTTGCCTTCATTGGCGATCGTCGCGTACGCGTTGGAAAGCTCCAGATTGGAGACGCCGTTGATCAGACCGCCGAGGCACATCGTCGCGGTAACGTCTCCGAGAGAATCAGAGGATTTGCCGACGAGAGAAGTGATGCCGAAATGCTCTGTTACGTACTCATATCCGAGCTCCGGTGTGATATCCAGCATGCAGCGGGCCGCGATCAGGTTCATGGACTGCGCGACGCCCATGCGGATCGTCGCGAAGCCGAAGTATTTGTCAGATCTCCACCAGTTCTTGGGTGACCAGCCGTCCGTCCAGTCCGGATCGATCGGAACGTCATCATAGACGGTACCGGCCGTCTTGCCGCCTCCGTCGATAGCGGGAGCGAAAGTGGAAATGACCTTGAAGCAGGAACCTGGCTGACGGAGCGAATCGGTAGCGCGGTTCAAACCCATGTCGACGGTCTTGGGATCGCGTCCGGCGCTCATGCCCAGCACGTAGCCGTTGTGATAATCCATCAGGATAACGCTGCACTCCGGCTCGGAAGAAATCGTGATGCTTTCGTTATAACGCTCTTTATTCTCGGGAGTCAGACCGTATCGGGCGAGATGCTCTACGCGGTATGCGTCCAGAGCTTCGTTCAGATCATACAGATCATAGTACAGAAGATTGTACATACCGAAGTTCTCGTAGGATTCGTAATCTTCCGAATAAATACTGAGCGCGTAATTCAGCTGATAGTATGTCGGGAAATCAGTCTCCGGCAGGTAAGCGACGCCTTCATCGATCGCTTGCTGAATGCGCGGATCCTGCACCAGATTGATCGTCAGACCGCCGTGATAGACTTCATGGATCGCGGCTTCTTCGGAATAACCAAGCTGATCCTGCAGATCATTCACAACCTCGGAGATCGCGGCCTCTTCATAATAGGTGTAGGTAACATTCGGGGTCGGATTCTCTTCATCCTCTTCCGGATCCTTGTTGTTCTCGGTAATGCGTGTGAAAACGTTATCCTTCTTAGCCGCGTCATACTGGGCTTTTGTAATGTAGCCCTGATCGAGCATCGCGTCGAGAACAAGAATCTGACGCTTGCGGCAGGCCCACTGCTCGGTCAGCGGATCATAGATAGAAGGCGCGTTTACAACGGCCGCGAGAACAGCGGCTTCCGAAAGCGTCAGATCCTTGCTGTCCTTGTTGAAGTAGAAGTGGGAAGCGGACTGTACACCGTACTGACCGTTGCCGAAATTGACGTAGTTCAGATAGGTCTCCAGGATGTGCTCCTTGGCAGCGGCGGCACCGATCTCTTCCTTAAGCTGGTACTCATACTGCAGAGCCATGTACCATTCCTGCGCTTTACGGATATAGGACGTATCGGACGTCAGCGCGATATTTTTGATAACCTGCTGGGTAATCGTGGATCCGCCCTGGATATCGCCGCCCTTGAGGATCGTAGCTCCGGAACGAAGAATACCTTCAATATCGATTCCGTTATGTTCGTAGAAACGCTTGTCCTCAATCGCGACGATCGCGTTCTGCATGATCTTGGGAATCTCACTGATATCGACCTCGGAACGCATGACAGAAGTCATGATCGCCGTTGCCGGAGAACCGTCGGCATTATATATATAAGAAGTGAAATCCGTAATATCGTAACTGTCCCGTACAGGAGCTCCGTCAATGATTCCCTTGAAAGCGCCAAGCAGCACACCGGCAACGACAAAGATCGCTGCAAGGAGAACGACCGCGATGACACGAAGGATGTTCAGCCAGATCTTAGCGACAAGTCTTTCCTGATCTACAGTCTTTTCCAGCCGTTTGCGAGCGTTCGACTGTTTACTGTAATCCATATTGGCCCCCCTTTGATAAAAGATTGATAACATCGGCAAACCGATGTTCCCTCTATTATATCAGAAATCGAAAGGAAAAGAAAGAGTTTTTGTTGAATTCGTCTTCCATATCCGATATAATATTCTAAGTTTCAAGGAAAGGAAGGTGCGAAAATGGCTTCATACCGGACGGTTCTGGCGGAAGGACAGGATGAGATCGTGGAGAAAAAGAGCCGTTTTATCGGCATCGCGCTGCCTGTGGAATCCGAAGAGCAGGCAGAGGAGAGGATCGCGGCCTGTCGGAAGCAATACTGGGATTCAAGTCATGTCGTCTATGCTTACAGGATTGGCCAGCCGGTCCAGACAGAGCGTTCGACGGACGACGGAGAGCCTTCTCACACAGCCGGAGTTCCGATCCTTTCCTATCTGCAGAAGGAAGGTTTGACCAAGATCCTGGTCATGGTGATTCGGTATTTCGGCGGGACATTGCTTGGCACCGGCGGGCTGGTCCGCGCTTATACACTTGCCGCTCGCAAGGGCTGTGAGCAGGCAGGGATCATCGCAGTCGGCAGCTATCTGCGGATGGAGCTCTCTCTGGACTACACAAGGCTTGGGAAGATACAGTATGAGCTCGCGCAGAACGATTATCCGGTGCTGAAGAGCGAATATACGGACAAGATCCGTATGGAGGTGCTTGTGCGGACAGAGGACAGGGACAGTTTTATTAAGCATATGACCGAAGTGTCGGACGGGACCGTGATTCCGGAGGAGCTGGAAGCCGTCAACGCGGCCGAGCTGAACGGAGAGTGGCATTTCTTCCCGTAAAGAGGTTTTCTTCTCGGGATAATACTTGACAGAACAGACGGTATCAGTTTATAATTTCAACGTATATGCATTGATTCAAGAGAGAGGAAGATTACACCATGTCAGGACACAACAAGTTTTCAAACATTAAGCATAAGAAGGAAAAATCCGATGCCGCAAGAGGCCGCATTTTTACCAAGCTCGGCCGTGAGATCGCGGTAGCGGTCAAGGAAGGCGGAGCTACGCCTGAGGGCAACAGCCGTCTGCGCGACGTCATTGCCAAGTGCAAGGCCGCCAATATGCCGAACGACACGATTGCCCGCAGCATCAAGAAGGCAGCCGGAGAGGGCGATTCGATCAATTACGAGTCCATTACCTATGAGGGATACGGCCCTGGCGGAACCGCAATCATGGTCGACTGCCTGACCGACAACCGCAACCGTACGGCAGCAGATGTCCGGCATGCTTTCAGCAAGGGCGGCGGCAATCTGGGAACGAATGGCTGTGTAGCGTTCATGTTCGATAAGAAGGGCGAGATCATTATCGAGCTCAAGGACGGCATGGATGAGGACGCGATCATGGAGATGGTTCTGGAGGCAGGCGCAGAGGATATGATCAGCGAGGACGATTCCGTCATCGTATACACTGCTCCGGAGGATTTCTCCGAGGTTCGTGAGAATCTGGAGAACGCCGGTATCGAGATGGCCGAGGCCGAGATCCGCATGATTCCGCAGAACCGCACCAAGATCGACGATCCGGACATGATCGAACAGATGGAGTCTCTGCTGGAGATGCTCGATGAGAACGACGACGTCCAGAATGTATGGCATAACTGGGATGTCGATGAGGACGATTCCGAAGACGAGTGAAAAGAGGATAATACGAATGTATAAGAAAGTCGCGACGGATCTGCATTTTGTCGACCGTGAGCATGAGGTTGTACAGTTCTGGAAGGATCATAAGATCTTTGAGAAGAGCGTAGAGCAGAGGGACGGTTATCCGACCTACATGTTCTACGATGGCCCTCCGACCGCTAACGGCAAGCCGCATATCGGCCATGTATTGACTCGTGTCATCAAGGATCTGATCCCGCGTTACAAGACGATGAAG
The DNA here is from genome assembly GCA_902782895.1 of uncultured Eubacteriales bacterium. Classification (GTDB taxonomy): domain Bacteria; phylum Bacillota; class Clostridia; order Lachnospirales; family Bianqueaceae; genus RUG12817. The sequence goes on along the minus strand of CACZPA010000155.1, from coordinate 3,739 downwards.
GGATACCAGGTCCCCCGTAAGGCCGGCTGGGATACGCACGGACTTCCGGTCGAGATCGAGGTCGAGAAGGAGATCGGCATCGACAGCAAGGAGCAGATCGAGGAATACGGTATCGAGCCCTTTATCGACAAGTGCAAAGAGTCCGTATGGCGCTACAAGGGGATGTGGGAGGATTTCTCCGGCAAAGTCGGTTTCTGGGCCGATATGGACAATCCCTATGTAACCTATTATGACGACTATATCGAGTCCGAGTGGTGGGCGCTCAAAACGATCTGGGACAAAGGACTGCTGTACAAAGGCTTCAAGGTCGTTCCGTACTGCCCGGACTGCGGCACACCGCTGTCCACCCATGAGGTAGCACAGGGCTACAAGACTCTGAAGGAGAAGTCCGCGATCGTTCGCTTCAAGGCGAAGGGCGAGGACGCGTATTTCCTGGCATGGACGACCACGCCCTGGACACTCGTTTCCAATATCGCGCTCTGCGTGAATCCGGATGAGACTTACGCGAAGGTCAAGGCCGCTGACGGCTATACCTATTATATGGCGCAGGCGCTGCTGGACAAGGTCCTCGGCGGACTGGCCAAGGACGGAGAGCCGGCATATGAAGTGCTCGAGACCATGCCCGGCAAGGATCTCGAATACAGAGAGTACGAGCCGATCTATGAGTGCTCCGTACCGATCGTTGAGAGACAGCATAAAAAGGCGTATTTCGTGGAATGCGACGATTACGTCACGATGACCGACGGTACCGGTATCGTTCATGAAGCACCTGCTTTCGGTGAAGACGATGCCCGTGTCGGCCGCAAGTACGATCTGCCGTTTGTACAGCTTGTAGATGAGAACGGTTGCCTCAAGCCGGAGACGCCTTTTGCCGGCATGCGCTGCAAACCGTCGGAGAAAGAGCTCGAGAAGGGCGCCATCAGCGCGGATCCGGAGGTTCTGAAGGATCTCGCGGGACGTGGACTGCTTTTTGACGCGCCGACGTTTGAGCATGAGTATCCGCACTGCTGGAGATGCGGCACACCGCTCCTGTACTATGCAAGAGAGTCCTGGTTCATCAAGATGACAGCTGTCAAGGATGACCTGGTCCGCAATAACAAAGAGATCAACTGGATCCCGCCGACCATCGGCGAGGGACGTTTCGCCAACTGGCTGGAGAATATTCAGGACTGGGGTATCTCCCGCAACCGTTACTGGGGAACTCCGCTCAATATCTGGGAGTGCCCGGACTGCGGCAAGCAGATCGCTGTCGGCAGCCGCAAGGAGCTCGCGGAGCTGTCCGGCAATCCGGAGAACGAGAAGATCGAGCTGCACCGTCCTTATGTGGACCGTGTCGAGATCACCTGCCCGGACTGCGGTAAGACAATGAAGAGAGTTCCGGAAGTCATCGACTGCTGGTTTGATTCCGGTGCGATGCCTTCCGCGGAGCTGCATTATCCCTTTGAGAACAAAGAGCTCTTTGAGCAGCAGTTCCCGGCGCAGTTCATTTCCGAAGCGGTCGATCAGACGCGCGGATGGTTCTATTCCCTGCACGCGGAAGCGACGCTGCTGTTCAATCAGCCGGCGTTTAAGAACGTTATCGTACTTGGCCTTGTTCTGGACAAGGACGGCAACAAGATGAGCAAGTCCAAGGGTAACGCGGTCGATCCGCTGGACGCGCTTGGAACATTCGGAGCGGACGCGATCCGCTGGTATTTCTACACCAGCAGCGCGCCGTGGCTGCCGAGCCGTTTCCACGACGAAGCGGTTAAGGAGTGCCAGCGTAAATTCCTCGGCACGCTGTGGAATACGTACGCGTTCTATACACTGTACGCGGAGATCGACCAGTTCGATCCGACCAAATATACACTGGACAAATCGCAGCTGTCTATCATGGACAAATGGCTGCTGTCCCGCCTGAATACACTGAGTCAGCAGGTAGATACCCGTCTGGAGCGCTATCAGATTCCGGAAGCCGCAAAGGCTCTGGAGGATTTTGTCGACGAGCTGTCCAACTGGTATGTGAGACGCTCCCGTGAGAGATACTGGGGCAAGGATATGACGCAGGACAAGATCAACGCTTATATGACTCTGTATGAAGCGCTTGTGACGGTCGCGAAATGCGCTGCTCCGATGATCCCGTTCATGGCGGAGGAGATCTATCAGAATCTGGTCGCGGGACTCGATCCGAATGCTCCGGAAAGCGTGCATCTGTGCGATTATCCGGTAAGCGACGCTTCTCTGATCGACGCGGATCTGGAAGCTTCCATGGAGGAAGTCCTTCGGATCGTCGCGGACGGACGTGCCTGCCGCAATGAGGCTGCGATCAAGAACCGTCAGCCGATCGCGCGGATGTTTGTCAAGACAGAAGCCGCGGCACTGCCCACGGAGTATCAGGATATCATCAAGGATGAGCTGAATGTGAAGGAAATCATCTTCACGCAGAGCGTCCGTGATTTCACAACATATACGTTCAAGCCGCAGCTGCGGACCGTCGGTCCCAAGTACGGCAAGCTGCTTGGCAAGATCCGTCCCGCGCTGCAGAATCTGGACGGCAACGCGGCGATGGACGAACTGCATGCGAACGGCAAGCTGACCTTTGATTTTGACGGCGCGGCCGTAGAGCTGACCGAAGAGGACCTGCTGATCGAGTCCGCGAATCTGCCCGGATTTGTGGCGGTCAATGACGGAGATCTGACGGTTGTTCTCGATACGAATCTGACGGCGGAGCTGCTGGAGGAAGGCTTTGTCCGCGAGGTCATCAGCAAGCTGCAGACCATGCGTAAAGAAGCCGGATTCGAGGTTACCGACCATATCCGTGTGACGTATCAGGGCAGTGAGAAGGCTGCCGGATATATCGCGGAGAACGCTGCGGAAGTCGCGCATGACGTTCTGGCGGAGTCTGTTCAGGCCGGCTCTCCGGAGGACGGAGCATACGCTAAAGAGTGGAACGTTAACGGAGAAGACGTGCTTTTCGGCGTCACGAAAATCTGATAAAAGCCGGATGACCGGACGGAAGGGGGCCATAAGATGAGAAAACGGCTTTGCGCGGTGCTTGCGGTACTGCTTGTTTTTAGCTGTCTTACGGCCTGCCGGGGACGTTCCGCTGTAGAGGTTCCTGCGAACTGGCCCTCCTACGCGATGGAGGGGATGACCTTCCCGTGTGAGCCCGGCTGGGAGAAGCTTTCCGTGGAGGATTACGGAGAGGCTGCACAAGCGGCTTACAGCGTATTTGTAGATTCAGAAGATGAGAATCTCATCGGAATTCTGGCAAGCCCCGAGGGGAGCTCTAAATACCGGAATCTGCTGTCGGTATCCTATCTGCCGATGCAGGGGACGGTTACAGAGAATACGCTTAACGGGATCAAGGATCAGATGAAGGATCTCCAGTCGATGTTTCTGGATGTGGGGAAGGGCGTTTCGGTCCTGACTGATCCGGAGCTCGATACGATCGGAGATGTGACGGCGTTGTTCTATACGGTAGAATTCACTCTGGAGAATAACCAGAAGGTGATTGTCCGTACAGCGCTGACCGGCCGGGATAACCGTCTCTATGCGTTCCAGCATCTGGATTTTCAGAGAACGGGCGATTCTACATTCCTGCGCAAGATACTGGCAGGACTCGTTTGGGCGTAAGTTTGAGGTAATGGATGAAAGGCTGTGAAAAAAGAGAAATCTTCTTTCACAGCCTGCTTTATTTGACTGCAATTCATGTACATGAAGCGATGCCGTATCTGTTTTCAATGGAATGCCTCCTCTT
>CACZPA010000154.1 GCA_902782895.1 uncultured Eubacteriales bacterium | reverse complement strand
CTCTGTCGACCAGCAGCGCGCAGGCGGCTGCCGTAAAGGCTTTAGAACAGCTTCCGATCTGATACAGTGTATCCTCATCCGGCACCCGCTTGGCCTCTACATCCGCATATCCGAATCCCTGTGACAACACCTTCTGTCCGTCTTTCATGACAACAACAGCGATGGACGGCTGATCCCAGATTTTCAGTTCATCATCGATTTTTTGCTTTACCTGTTTCCACTTATCCATGTCGGTTCCTCCTATATAGATGTCTGTTACGTATATGATCTGTAAAGTATCTGATCTGTTACATATATGATTTGTTCGTGCAAGACCGGTTTACAGGTCGATGCCAAGGCCGGGTTTCTCCAGCAGCGTGAAATATCCGCCGTTTCTGGTAAAACCGCCCGAGATGCCGTCATCATCGTTCTTAAAGAACATGAAACTGTCGCAGTCCGCTTCCACAATCGCCGGTTTCGCCGCAACCAGGCTGATCCCGGCCGTCAGGCTGATCTTATTCTCCTCCATGCAGCCAACCATGCAGCCGATACCGTACTCTCCGGCAATATCCGCAATCTGCGCGCCCGCGTACAGGCCGCCGCATTTCATCAGCTTGATATTGAAATAATCCGCGCAGTGCATCTTGGCGGCACGCATGGCGTCATACGGCGTATGGATCGACTCATCCAGCATCAGCTTTACGGAAGTCGTATTCTTTTCCATGAGTTCTGCCGCGCCTTCCAGGTCCCACCACGGCAGGCACTGCTCCGCCGCGTCAACACCAAGCTGTTCGAACTCTTTTAGCGCTTCCAGCGCCGTCGCGACATTGTATCCCTGATTCGCGTCGATACGGATCCGTACTTTATCTCCTGCTGTCTCGCGGATCCTTGTCAGCGCGTCGATATCGTCCTCTAAGGAGATACCCGTTTTAACTTTCAGGATATCGAAGCCTTTCCGGTGAACATATTCGTCGGCTTTGGCCTGCATTTTGACCGGTTCGTCGATCCCGATCGTAATATCGTTATGTACGACGGGATCCGTTCCGCCAAGCAGCTTGTAGACAGGAAGGCCCTTTGTTTTTCCGAGTATGTCATAGCACGCGACGTCAAAAGCGCATTTTGCGGAACCGTTTCCATAGATAATGCCGTCCATAATCTTATGAATGCCCTGAATATCCGTTGGATCCGCGCCGATTACTGCATCTGCAAAAAGCTGCATAACAATACGGCATGTGTCGATGGTTTCCCCTGTAACAAATCCCAACGGTGATGCGGAACCTATACCGGTTATCCCCTCATCCGTATGTACCTTAACGATCCAGCTGTCTGATTCCGTAATTAAGCCGAAAGCAACGCGAAACGGTTCTTTGGTCGGTACAGAAAACTTCTCGATTTCAATCCCGGTGATTCTCATGCTGCAGCCATCCTCTCGTGATATTATTTTCACTCATTTTATTGTTTATATGCCAGTTAGTCAAGACTAACAAGGGTATTTGTCGTATTTTTATACATTCGTGACATAGAAAAACCGGTCCCGCCTCACGGCAGAACCGGTCTCAACTGTTTAAGCTGTATGAGATGCTTTACAAAGCAAATTCTTCTGTCCGAAGAATTACGCCTTCATCTGCTTGGCAACTTCCTCAGCAAAGTTCTCCTGCTTCTTCTCGATTCCCTCACCGGTCTCGAAACGAATGTAGGACTCGATCTCGATCTTGCTTCCGATATTCTTGGAAACCTGATCCAGATACTTGGCAACGCTGATCTCCTGATCGCGGAAGAAGAGCTGATCCATCAGGCAGAGCTCTTTCATTTCCTTCTTCAGACGGCCTTCTACCATCTTCGCAAGGATTGCCTGCGGCTTGCCTTCGGAAGCAGCCTGCTCCATCAGAATCGCGCGCTCATGGTCCAGAACTTCCTGCGGGATATCCGCTTCGCTCTTGTACTCGGGCTTCATGGAGCATACCTGCATCGCGACATTCTTAACAGCTTCCTTGAACTCGTCATTTACAACGTCGCTCTTGGCAGCAACCAGAACGGAGATGCGTCCGCCGCCATGTACATAAGATCCTATGTAGCAGTCGCTCTTGAGCATCTGCACGCGGCGGATCTTAAGATTCTCACGGATAACGGAGATCTTGTCGACCAGAGCGTCATTAACGGTCTTGGTCTCATCCAGATGCCACTTGCTGTTCAGGAATGTGTCGATATCACTGGTATCAGCGATCAGAGCCTGATCCGCGACTTCCTTAACGAAAGAACGGAAAAGGTCGTTATTTGCAACGAAATCGGTCTCGGAGTTAACTTCAACAACGCCAGCGGTCTTGCTGTCTTCGCTAACGATAACAGCAGTCAGTCCCTCTGCGGCGATACGTCCCGCTCTCTTCTGCGCGGTCGCAAGGCCTTTCTTTCTCAGCTCGTCGATAGCGGCTTCCATATCTCCGCCTGTCTGCTCAAGAGCCTTCTTGCAATCCATCATACCGGAACCGGTCTTCTCACGCAGTTCCTTAACCATTGCTGCTGTAATAGCCATCTTGTATACCTCCCGAAATAGAATTATTCCTCTTCAGCCTCAGCTTCTACGGCTTCCTCAGGCTCCTCGGCAGGATTCATCTGTTCGCCCTGATTCGCCTCGATAACCGCGTCCGCTACTGTGCCGGCGATCAGCTTAACCGCACGGATTGCGTCGTCATTACCCGGGATTACATAATCGATCTCATCCGGATCGCAGTTGGTATCAACAATACCTACCAGCGGGATGTTCAGAATATGTGCTTCCTGAATCGCGATGTGCTCCTTGCGGGGATCAACTACGAAGATCATGTCCGGGATCTGCTTCATATCGCGGATACCGTTCAGGTTCTTCTGCAGCTTGTCCAGCTCAGCCTTCAGGTTCAGAACTTCCTTCTTGGGAAGTACGTCGAATGTTCCGTCCTGCTCCATGGTCTCCAGAGCGATCATGCGGTCGATACGGCTGCGGATCGTCTTGAAGTTGGTCAGCATTCCGCCGAGCCAACGGTTGTTTACATAGTACATACCGCAGCGCTCTGCTTCGGTCTTGACAGCTTCCTGTGCCTGCTTCTTGGTTCCTACAAACAGAACCTTGCCGCCCTCTCCGGCGATCTTCTTGACTGCGTCATAAGCCTCGTCAACCTTGCGGCTTGTCTTCTGCAGGTCAATAATGTAGATACCATTACGCTCCGTGAAAATGTAAGGAGCCATCTTGGGGTTCCAGCGACGGGTCTGATGTCCGAAATGTACACCCGCTTCCAGAAGCTGCTTCATAGAAATAACACTCATACTACACCCTCCATTGGTTTTTTCCTCCTCATCCGGTCTGCGCGGCCCACTTCCTGTGGAAGCACTCCGGCCGTTATCCGGAAAAGTGTGGATTTTGTGCCTTTTTAAAGGCCGTTTATCAGTATACTAAATGCAATATGAAAAATCAAGTGTTTTTTTGAGGAAATTATGACAAATAAAGCGAAAGTTACGGAAATTCAGCAGTACGTCCCTCTGCCACTGAAGATACGGATCAGAAATCATATCAGTCCCCGGGAGACAGACCTTTTTTGTCCATCTGTTTGCGAAGATTCGCGATTGCCGCCTTATAGATCCGTCCCGCCCGATAGCGCGAAATGCCGGTCTCTCTGCTTGCCTTTCGTATGGAATCTCCTTGACCGATCACATGCTGCAGGAGAGCTTTCTCCTCACCTGAAAGCCGTCCAACCAGAGTTTTCAGTTCACGGATCATCTCTTTATGTGTCAGAGTGCTCTCCGGAATACCGATTCTATAGGCCGTATCTGTAAGGCTCGCGCCTTGCATCACAGCGATCGCCTTACGTCTGTATGCGCGGAACATTTCTAAAGAAATGCCCGCGTGAAAAGCGATCTCTTCATCCGTCGGCTCCCTGCCGAGCGTATTCTTGAACTGCTCCCGGATCCCTTCCTCCTGTCTGAGTCTATAATACAGGCGGCGTGAGATTCCCATGGACTGGCAGATCCCGTCATCGATATAACTGCGGATCTTCAGGACCGCATAAGTGGAAAACTCTGTATCCATCTGCGGATCATAGCGCTCCAATGCTTCGATCAGGCCGATCTGTCCGTAACCGAGAAGATCTTCATAGGGCACCTCCTTGGGTATCCCGGACATATAGAAAGCGATCGTAAACCGCAGCAGACGCTGGTTCCACAGGATCAGCCGATTCCGTGATTCCAGGTCCCGGTTTGCACAATAAGAAGCCCATGTCTTCTGATATTCCGCATGAGTAATGCCGTAAGGCACATATTCTTTATAATAGTCCTTTCCCATAATCTATAGGAAAAGGATGTCCGCAAATCTGTGTTCCTGATCAGATAAAAGTTAATTATGATAAGATAAGCCCGGTTCAGCTCTCTGCTTTCTCGCTGTAACCGCATTCTTTGGAAGAACAGCAGAATCTGGTTGTCCTTCCTTTCTTCTCGACCATATAGCTGCCGCATCTTGGACACTTCTTGGCAACCGGTCTGTCCCACGAGATAAAGCTGCACTTCTGCGAATCCGCGCAACGGTAATATGTGCGCTTTTTCTGTGAAATACAGATCTCTATCTGCGATCCGCATAACGGACACTGCACGCCCTCAACATATTCATGATACGGAACGGTATTACGGCATGCCGGGAACCCTGAACACCCGTAGAACTTACCGAAGCGTCCGTTTCGCAGAATCATCCTCTTGCCGCATTTATCGCATATCTTATCGGTCAGTTCAACTGGAACTTCGACCTTCTCCAGTTCTGTCTGCGCCTTCTGTACCTGCGGCTCGAAGCCACTGTAGAAATCTCCGATAACCTTACGCCACTGGACCTGTCCTTCTTCAACGGTATCCAGTCTCTTCTCCATCTCCGCGGTAAAACCGATATCCACGATCTCTTTGAAATAATTGCTGATCATCTGATTGACGGTCATGCCCAGCTCCGTCACATAGATGACCTTCTTTTCTTTCGTAATATAGGCTCTGGTGAGCAGTGTCGTCAGTATCGGCGCATACGTGCTTGGCCTTCCGACTCCATTCTCCTCCAGTGTTTTGATCAGAGAAGCCTCTGTATACCGTGCCGGCGGCTGAGTGAAATGCTGATGTCCCTCGATATTACGGATTGTTACGGTGTCGCCTTCCGCAAGCCCTGTAATCGTATGGAACTTCTCTTCCTCATCCTCAGCGGCATCCTTGTATACGGAAAGGAATCCGGGAAAAGCAAGCGTGGATCCGGACGCGACGAATTCAAATTCACCTCCGGTCAGCGTGATCTGCATCGTATCATATACGGCGGCAGCCATCCTGCTTGCAAGGAAGCGTTCATAAATCAGCTTATATAAGCGGTATTGTTCTTTTGTCAGCTCGGAAACGATCGACTCCGGTGTCAGATTCAGAGTTGTCGGACGAATCGCTTCATGCGCATCCTGAATTCTTCTCGCAGATGCCGCCTGTGTATGCGGACCATCATACTCTTTGCCGAATCTGGCGATAATCAGATCCCGTGCGGCCCGATCCGCTTCTTCTGAAATACGAGTCGAATCCGTACGCAGATAGGTGATCAGTCCCTGCGAAGTCCCATGGATGCTGATCCCCTCATACAATTGCTGCGCGACCTGCATAGTCCTTGCTGGTGTGAAACCAAGCCGGTGGGAAGCTTCCTGCTGCAGGGTGCTTGTTGTGAACGGCAGCGGCGCTCTGCGAGATCTTTTACCTGTTTTTATCTCTGTGACCGTGAAAGAGGCGCAGTTCTGAATCCTGCTGATCAGATCGTCCGCTTCGCCGCCGGTTGCGATCTCCGCCTTATCCCGGCCGACTCTGGTCAGCTTCGCAAGCAGAAATCCGCGTGCTTTCTCTTTAATGAATTCCGCTTCGACAGACCAGTACTCCTCCTGAACAAAGTCCGCGATCTCATTCTCCCGGTCACAGAGAAGCTTAAGCGCGGCAGACTGAACCCGCCCTGCGCTTAATCCCCTGCGTACTTTTTTCCAGAGAACAGGGCTGATTTCGTATCCGACGATACGGTCCAGCACTCGTCTTGCCTGCTGCGCGTCTACAAGATTCTCATCTATATCTCTTGCTTTTTTGAAAGCGTTCTTGACGGTATCCTTGGTAATCTCGTTGAAAGTGACCCGTCTGGTATTGGATTTATCCAAGCCCAGAGCACTCATCAGATGCCAGGAAATCGCCTCGCCTTCACGATCCGGGTCCGTTGCG
>CACZPA010000153.1 GCA_902782895.1 uncultured Eubacteriales bacterium | reverse complement strand
TGTTATGGCGGGTGCTCGACAACCTGCTCAGCAACGTCTGCAAATACAGTATGCCTGGGACAAGGGTCTATCTCTCCAGCGAGACAGCGGATGGCAAAGTGCTGATCACGATCCGCAACATCTCCCGGTATCCGCTGAATATATCGACGGATGAACTGACAGAGCGGTTTGTACGGGGAGACGCTTCCCGGTCGACGGAAGGGAGCGGCCTGGGTCTTTCGATCGCGATGGGACTGACGAATCTGCAGAAAGGCGAGTTCAAACTCTCCGTTGACGGAGATCTTTTCAAGGTACAGCTTGTGTTCACAGAATCGGTGCCGGCTGACGGAAGTAACTGAAAAACGCAAAATAAAAATTCCATCTGCGGATGGAATTTTTATCTCCGTCATTCAAGAAGCACGTAATTAAGCGACTTTTTGAATGCTGGGAGGCGTGCTTTTTTACATGCTGTTTTGTATTTACTGGTGATTTTTTGCGGCTGCCGGAGATGATTGCGATACGTCTCCGGCGTTTTTTATTTCCAGAGATCCGTCAGAAAAGCGTCCGCAAGCGGCAGCCAGAGCTCGAAATTCGCGAAGGGCTTAGCGCCGGTGATGCGGATACCAGCTACACCGTGTGGAACTCCGGCAAAGGTATGTACTTCAACCGGAATGTCGTTTGCAAGCAGGCTTGGGACCATGTAATTCAGGTTCTTCATGGCAGGATCTTCGCGGCCAACCGCAAAGAACGTCGGAGGATACTTTACCTTAGAATAGTCATAAGGTGCTCCGTCAAAGCGCGGCCCATAGACGCAGAGAAAAGCGTCCGGCGCGCCGTAGAAGCTGTCATATTCATCGGGCTCATAGTCGGGGAAGGAATCCTTAACGGTCTGCTCGCCGGAATAGTACTGGATGCAGGCATCACCGGTCAGACCGCCGTTTGAGAAGCCCGCATAGGCGACTTTGTCCGGAGATATCCGGTATTTCCCGGCATTCGCGCGGATCATGCGGATCGCGCGGGAAGCATCGGCACCGGCCTCCTGAGCGCTCCAAGGGTTATGATTCGGACGATTGAGCAGCAGGAAACACTGATATCCCAGTGCGTTAAGGTCCAGACAGGTCTGATAGCCCTCGGTTATAACGGCTTCCCCATGATCTCCGCCGGCACATACGACGACTGCGCCTTTTGGCGTCCGGTCCTCCGGGATCAGCAAGGCGAACATGTACGGCGCGAAGGAGGGTTCGTGGTTAAAACGGTAATCTTCTTTATCGGTATAGTCTGTTGTGGTCGGGATTTTTCCATCCGGCCAGAGATAGATCCGCTCCGGCGCGTCAGGCTTTCGCTCGACTTTCGCAAGCAGTTTGCGGAATTCTTCGACTTTGGCAGGGCGTTCTTCCAGGGGCGTCACGCGGATCTCGCGGCTGAGTGCGGCAAGAGGCAGCAGGGTTTCGAGTTTATAGCAAGGCGCGTCCTCCCAGAGCGGCACAGCCTTGCGTTTATCCGGGCCGAATCCGAGAGCAGCCTGGCGCTGCAGTTCGACGATTTCTTCAAATGCCATGATTAAGACCTCCTCATCAGATTGTTACGAAGTTATATTCTAAAATCATTATATCGGCCGAAGAGAAAATTGTCAACCGGGCGGATTTGTGGTATAGTAGGAGCAGTAACAAAAGGGGGATACAGTATGAAATTAGCAAATGTATTTCAGGATCATATGGTCCTGCAGAGAGATAAAACCGTTTATATATGGGGACAGGCGGCTGCCGGAAGCTCCGTACGTGTTACGATTCAGGGGCAGTCTGCGGGAGGCAAAGCGGACGCGGCCGGCGCCTTTTGTATCGCGCTGGAGCCGCTGCACACATCCCTGCAGGAAGAGCTTATTGTCGCCGCTGACGGAGAAAAAATTGCCCTTCGCGACGTGCAGGTCGGAGAAGTTTGGCTTGCCGGAGGACAATCCAACATGGAATATCTGATGAGCCATCAATGGGGCATCGAAGAAGAACAGGAGCTTCTCCGCAAGCTCGGACGCAAGCCGGAGCTGCGCTTCTATGATGTGCCGGAGATCTCCTATCCCGGCGAAGAAGAGCAGTACGACTACAGTCCGTACGGAATCTGGCGCACCTGCACGCCGGAGGATATCCCGTTTTATTCGGCGGTTTCATATTACTTCGGACGGATGCTAGAGGAGAATCTGAACGTCCCGGTCGGCATTATCGGCTGCAATTGGGGCGGTACGCCGAGCTGTAGCTGGATGCGTGCGGAGACGATTCACGCGGCAGGCGGAGGCGTCTGGATCGAGGATTATCTGAACGGACTGGATTCCATGAATCCGGAAGAAGAAGCGGAGCAGTACAAGGCGAATCCTGCGAACAATCCGTTGATTCCGCTGAACGGTCCGCAGTTCGCGCGTGTCCTTTTCCCCGGCCTGACAAGAGAGCAGCAGCGTGCTGTGATGGGGATAACTCCGTCAGCGGCCGCTCCGAAGGGCACCTGCCATCCGTGGAGACCTGCCGGAGTCTATTATACGATGATGCGCACGGTGATTCCGTACGCTCTGCGCGGATTTATCTATTATCAGGGAGAAAGTGACGACAAACACGCGGAGCTGTATTCCGCCATGCTGTCCGGCCTGATCCGTCAGTGGCGCGAAGATTTCCGCGATGACGGACTTCCATTCCTGATGGTGCAGCTTGCGCCGTTCAAAGAGTGGCTGGACTGCGTGGGAGATGTGTATCCTGTGCTCCGCGCGGAGCAGCAGAAGGCCGCCGATACCATACCGAACGTCTGGCTGGCGTCGAACGGGGACGCGGGTATGTATTACGATATCCATCCGAAGAACAAACGGCCGGCTGGAGAGCGGCTCGCAAAGCTTGCGCTTGGCCATGTGTACGGGCAGGACATCGTCTGTGACGCGCCGCGGTTCAGCTATGCGGAGTGGGAAAACGATACGCTGGTACTGCATTTTGACCATGCGGAGATCCTGCAGTATGCCGCGAAAAAGGTCCAGCCGGATGAGGAGTACTATGGCGGAGAAGATGATCCGGAACCGCTGCAGACATCTCCGTCGGCACAGATGGCGGAGATCAGTGGGAACACTTTGCGGCTGACCTTCGCGCAGGGGACAGATCATGCGGAGGTCAAAGTCCGCTTTGCCCAGACGGCATATTATAAGGTCAATCTGTACAATGAGGCGGATATCCCGGTACTGCCGTTCGAATGGGACGGAACGACAGATCATTGACGGATATAATGCCTAACCTATCAAGTAGCGAAATGTGCTAAACTCTGTGAAGACTGGCTTAATGCAAGATAACATAATCAATCAAAAGAGACCATGCAGGAGCGTTTCTGCTCTTACGTGGTCTCTTTGTGCTTTGACAAACCGGAATACATCATTCGGAGGTCCCGATACTTTTTCTGAAAAGCAAAAGATATTCTGCAGTACCTTCTTCAAGTTTCTTTTCTCCCGAGAAAACAAAACCATTTCTTTCGTAGAAGCGTATTGCATTTGTGTTTTTTTCCAGCACCCACATGTGATCCGCATGGTGTTCTTTCACTGCTTTTCTGATCATGACGGAGTTATTTCTGCGTGTGTTTGTTGAACCACTCTGTGATCTCCGTCAGACGGCGGATGCGGTGGAGCGGCTTGCCGCTGCGGCTGAGCTCGTGGTTTTCGCCGTGGAAGATGCACATGCGGGTTTCGATATTGCGCACCGCGAGAGCCTGCATCATCTGCATGCCTTCGGGCAGCGGGCAGCGGTAGTCTTCGTCGCTGTGGATGAAAAGCGTCGGCGTCCTGACCTGATCGGCGTATTTCAGCGGGGAGTGCTTCCACAGGGCTTCCGTATCATTGTAAAGATCCGGAGCGGCGCACTGATCCGGTCCGAAATAGAAGCCGATGTCGCTGATGAAGGACATCGAGATCCAGTTGGAGATGGAGCGCTGGCTGGCCGCCGCGCAGAAACGGTCCGTATGCGTGATGATCCAGTTTGTCATGAATCCGCCGTAGGAACCGCCGGTTACGCACATCCTTGTCGTGTCCACGTTGGGACAGGCCTTGAGGCAGGCATCCGTGAAATCCATCAGATTCTGATAATCGATAAAACCGTATTTGCCGCGGATATCGGCATAAGCGTCTCCGCGCCCGTCGCTGCCGCGGACATTGCAGAAGAAGACGAAATATCCTGCGGACGCCCAGACCTGCATCTCATGGAAGAAGGCTTCCGTATAGATGCAGCGCGGACCGCCGTGTACGTCGAGGACAGCAGGATACTGTTTTGACGGATCATAATCCTTCGGATACAGAACCCAGCCATGTCCGTCAACCGGTACAGCGCCGGAATCCGTCTGTTCAACAGAAGAGTAATCAACGCGGACGGGCTGCGCGATATAACGGCCTTCAAGCTGCGCGTCGTTCAGATGTGTCAGCTGACGGAGATTCGATCCGTCGGCATCCATGGCGTAGACATCAAAGGGACGGTTCCACGGCGCATATGCGAAATAAACGGTCGATCCGGCGGCCTTGCCGCAATCGAAGAAAGCGACTTCGCCCGGCTCAGCGAACAGTGGAGCATATGTCTTGGGATCGTCATATGCATAGATCGCGGAGCGGTCCTCAATCGTCACGAGTGTGATCAGACGGTCACCGGACATATGGCGCTCACTGCCGCCGCCAAGCCCGGTATCACTGCAGGCGGAGTTGTAGATGGAGATCTCCGGCTTCGC
>CACZPA010000152.1 GCA_902782895.1 uncultured Eubacteriales bacterium | reverse complement strand
GACAAAAAAAGAAGACGGACAGTCATCAGACTGCCCGTTTTTCTGTTGAACTAGTATATCATTCATCGGCACGCCGAGAAGACGGCTCAAGGCATAGAGGTTGTCGATATTCGGCAGGCTCTGCCCCGTCTGCCATTTGTAGATGGCCTGAGGAGCCTCAAATCCGAAATACCGCTGCAGATCGGCGACCGAGAAGCCCTCGCGGATCCGCAGACGGCGGATATTCGCGCCTGTCGCCGCGGCATCGATTACGGGATACGGGATAAAAACCATGTTGCTGTCCCCCTTTTTCAGAATAATCTGCCCGGAATGAGCAATAGAAGAGTATAACAGACTCCGCCGGAAAAAGCAAGCTTTTTTAAAAGAAAATGCTATAAGGCAGAAATGGTTATTGCTTTTCTACAGAAACCTGTTATAATGGAATTAATCATATATCTTCATATTTCCAAAGGAGGAAACACAATGGACAAAAAGCTTCGTTTCGGCATCGTCGGCTTCGGTAATCAGGGAAGCGGCTATGTCAGAATGTTCCTGGGTCCGGACGATCCCCGTATGCCTTTTAAGAGATATACGCCGGACAACTGCACCGTAACAGCTGTTGCCGATATCGATCCCGCTAAGAGAGAGAAGATCAAAGAGATGTATCCGGATCTTCCTGTATTCGAAGATTATAAGGAAATGATCACCTCCGGACTGATCGACGCTGTCATCACGACCCTTCCGCATTACTATCATCCGGAAGTCGCGATGTACGCTCTGGAGCACGGAGTACACGCTCTGGTTGAGAAGCCGGCCAGCGTAGCTGCCAAGAACGTTCGTGAGATGAATGAGTGCGCGGCCCGCCATCCGGAGCTGACATTCGGAATTATGTTCAATCAGCGCACCAACCCGCTATACATCAAGGTTCGTGAGAAGATTAAGAGCGGCGAGCTCGGCGAGATCCGCCGTTCCAACTGGATCATCAACAGCTGGTACCGTACCGACGCTTACTATCGTTCCAGCGACTGGCGCGCGACATGGGGCGGCGAAGGCGGCGGCGTTCTGGTCAACCAGGCTCCTCACCAGCTCGACCTGTGGCAGTGGATCTGCGGCATTCCGACCAAGGTTACCGCTATCTGCATCAACGGCGCGCATCGTGACATCGTAACCGAGAACGATGCGACGATTCTGACCGAGTACGCGAACGGTGCGACGGGCGTATTTGTTACCACCACACATGACTTCAAGGGCACGAACCGTTTCGAAATCGACCTCTCCAAGGGCAAGATCGTTATCGAGAACAACGAAGCGACCATCATTCACTTCCCGGCAGACGAAGACGATCTGAACAGCAAGATGGATATGCGCGAAGCGATGAAGTATACGCTTCCGGCTTCCAGAGGCGGCGTTCCGATGGAGACTGAGGTTATCAAGGGCGTTCCCGGCGAAGGACCACAGCACGGCGGCGTTATGGAGAACTTCGCGGCGCATGTTCTGGAAGGAACTCCGCTGCTGGCTCCCGGAGAAGACGGTATCAACGGCGTACGTCTGGCGAACGCGGCTCAGCTTTCTTCCTGGCTCGGCGGCATCCAGCTCGACAACCCGGTTGACGAGGATCTGTATCTGAAAGAGCTCAACAAGAGAATCGAAGCGGAAGGCAAGTATCCGACCAGAAAGTAATTTCTGTAAAGAACGGCTATAATAATCCGTAAAAAAGACCAGCCCGGCAGGATGTCGGGCTGGTTTTTTGCGGTTCCGGAATTGCGGCGGCAGCGGGATGCTCCATGCGAACTGCCCTCGCAGCCACAACTGCTTACGCTTGGCCTTGCACTGTGCCAATGTTCAAGAACGATACGGCGCAAGAGCGGCGTCCGCTTTCGCGTTCAGCTCGGTACGGTCACCGTACTGCATTACATCAAGAGAGGTCATCGCGGCAGCGGCTTTCGCCTCCATATCTTCTTCGCCCTTGATGATGGACTTCGCGGCGGCTACAGACGTTTTCACCGCGTTGATCTGATTCTTCCAGGTGTTTCCGATATTCTTCAGCGATTTCTCGATGCCGAAAACGCTGTTGAAATACTTCACGACTTCCTTGTCGGAATCACATTTCTCAAAGAAATCCGACAGGCCCGGCGTGTTGATGAACGCGAAATGCATGAAGGTATCCGTCTCCGGCTTGCCGTCCACAAGTCTTGTCGCCTTCGCCTCCGAGTAGTCATAGAGATCGCCGGTGTGGAATACACACGCTTTGCTGCAGTACTTGCCGAAGATAAAGAATTTGTACTTGAACTCGGCAAGCGCCATCAGACCGATGTCCGGAGCGACAAACAGGCCGGAACTGAAGCTCTTAAGCCTTTTGGTCTTGTCCTTGGCTTTCTTGCGGGGAAGGAAAAGCTCGTTAAAGATCCTGGTTCCTTCTTCGACCTGTTTGTTATGGGCCAATACCGTCGGGAGATCCGCATGAACGTAGTCAAAAACCTTCATACCGATCTTGCGGCAGTTCTTGCGGCAGATAAAGTTGCCGTCCGCCAGTTTCTGGGACTGGAATACATTGATTTCAGCTCCGCAGATTGCACATTTCTGAGCCATGTTTTTTCCTCCTTCAGTTGTTTTTATCGGGCTCGCTGCCCAAGGTTTACATTGTTTCTACTGTAATCATAATTGCATCGAGTAGATTTGTCAAGCGATAGTTAATAATATACAGTGAAATTACTATAAGATGTCCTTGTTTAAAAATCTTGATTTATACAACCGGCAGAAGCTATTCAGAATCCACCTTAAAATCCGGATCCTTACACTGTATCAGTTGCCTTTT
>CACZPA010000151.1 GCA_902782895.1 uncultured Eubacteriales bacterium | reverse complement strand
TTGATGAAAACCATTTCTATATCTTCATTGAAATGTAATAAGATTTAACAGAAAGAAAGTGGATTTCCTGCGGCAGGAATGCTATTATAAACGCAGAGACACACAATGCTTTTGTACAGGAGATTCAGTGATGAAAAAATATATAATCATTATATTAACAGTGCTGCTGTTATGCGGGTGCGCGGATAAGAACGCACAACAATCCGGTACAGCAGACTTACAGGAGTCGGTTATTTCAAAACCTGAAACCGTTTCGGCAGCGAGTGAATCAGAGAAAACAGAAACGGTATGGCTCCAGGATCTGTATGACTTTCTGCAGAAAAACAATATGACTGTTGATGTTTTTGCGGACAGGCTCTCGGTCGGGGACGCTGTTATCCGTCTGATCGATTTTGATCAAGACCAGCAGGAAGAGCTGTATCTGGGCTGGCATGACAGGGAAAACAGCGTAATAAGCCAGACCGTATATGGCAATGCGTTTTCCATGGATATTCTGTTTGAAGATCAGCAAAAGCTGCGGTCAGATGAGACGGCAATGGTAAAAATCGTTCAGACCGAATCCGGCAGGATCTTCCTGCGAAGCGGATCCGGATATTATGCTTTGATGGACGGGTCTTTCCGGAAAATCGATGAAACGTCTCCGGTCGTACAGCGATTTTTGTATATCAATTATACATATGAGATGATCGCTCCGGAAGAGTGCGAGTTATCTGAGAAGGTATATCGCTATATCGAGAGCCACGAAGAGGGTGAGCAGGTGCCGCTTACAGAGTATACGGCAGAGAACGGGACAGATCATCCGTTATCAGATAAGATTCCGCAGGGACCTTATGCATGGGCGGATGCCTATGCAAACATCGTATGGTCTAAGCTTCTTGATTCTGATATACAAGAAGGGCGAGCCAGATATACAGATGCGTCGGTATTCACCGGTCTGACAGTTGTCAGGCTGATGGATACGGAGAACGGTATTCCGGATCTTTATATTGAATACACTACGTTTGACGGGGAGAATTACCGTCAGACTTATACCTATGCAGGCGAAGCTCGGCTGGTGCAGGAGGATGTTGGAGAAGAATCTGCCGCTCCGACAGAAGAACAGCTTCTGGACGCGCAGATGACAATGTATTATCTGATTAAACAGGCCAGGAATCCTGCAGAGCAATTCATTGTTCCAGACCCGCAATCGAGGAAAGAAGCATATCTGCTGGCTATTGATATGCTTCGGACGATCTATGGACCGGGGACAGAACTGTTGGAGAGCAAATCTGACTATCTTGATAACATTCATTATTATGGATTGGTGTCAGCTGTACTTGCGGATTTCAACGGAGATGGCGAGGATGAGCTTTTCTGCGGCTACCTGTCAAAGGAAAATGCATGGGCGAATGCAGCATATCAGAGGGTATTCGGTTATGAAGACGGAAAACTTGTCCTCTATTATGCGCAGGAATCCTGTTCCGCAGGGGGCGTGGATCCGATTTCCGTGATCATGGAGGATGGAGCAGGACAGGCGTATATATACTGGAAGAACGAAGGCTTGCAGATGCCGGATTATTTGTATCTGACAGAGGAGGATGGTTTTGAGCCGGCGGAGAAACAGATCAACGATTCGTATCGGTACGCCACGGTTTCCTATGTCAAGTACTTCCAGGCAGACCGGAGCATGGATCCTCTGGCACAGACAGAACAAACGATACAATCCTTACAGTAACAGTCAAATAAGCTGTGAAAACCGAATGAATTTTCTATATGCGGCGGTATATTTCATATTTTTGAAAATATACCGCCAGTTTGCTATGGAGGCTATTCACGATTTGTTCAAATTTGCAACGGACCGGAAGTATTGACAGTAGGCCCGTTTTTCGATAAGATTGTTAATCATTATAGAGATAGGGGGATCAGAAAATGACATTTGCACAGTTTAATCTTGGCTCTAAAATATTGCATCTTCGTATGGATACCTGGGCTATGCTGCCGGACACGGCGAGTGATCGTCCGTGGCGAGTGCTGTGGATTCTGCACGGCGGCGGAAGCGATCATACCGATTGGCTGCTGCATACGATGGTGGCCTCCTATGTTGAGAAGACACCGGATCTGGCTTTGATCGCGGTCAATTCCAACGATTCCTGTTATGTAAATGAGGCACATGGACGCAGATATCTGGATTATGTCGGCGACGAACATGTGAAGATTATGCGCAATCTGTTCCCGCAGCTTTCCACGGACCGCGCAGACAACTGGATCAGCGGTTTCTCGAATGGCGGATACGGCGCGCTTGAGGTCGGACTTTCCTTCCCGGAGACTTTCGGCTACATTGGCGCGTATGCTGCTGGCGATAAGGCAGACGCGGATTTCTCCAACAGACAGGCGGAGAAGATCCGTCTGTTCGGCGAAGGCGATATGAAGGATTCTGAGTACTGCGTACGCAAGAAAATCCGTGAGCTCCCTCTTTCCGGCCGTCCGCTGCCGGTGGTGGATCACGGCTGGGGCGGAGCAGATCCCTGGCTGGATATGAATTATCTTGTGAAAGAAGAATTCGAGAAGGTTCCGGGAGATCCTTATCATTATCAGTTTACGGAGCTTCCGGGCATCGGACATACACACGAAGCAATGGATCAGCTGATCCGGCGTTTTATCGAGAGAATGAAGGCGGAGCGCCTGTAAAGCCGGTCTGTTCCCAAGCCAGTCTGCCAGTCTGCTGAATGGCAAATAGAAAAGAGAAGATATACACATGACAAAGTATAGTGTAAGAAGACCTTACACGGTTTTGGTTGGCGTGATCCTGATCATCGTACTCGGTGTCGTCAGTATTCTGAATGAAACGACCGACATGCTTCCGGAGATCAGCCTTCCCTATATCGTGGTAGCGACCGTAGATCCCGGTGCGTCTCCGGAGATGGTGGAAGCGGATGTTACCAAGGTCCTGGAGGATCAGCTCGCGACCGTGACAAACGTCAAGAATGTTTCGTCACGGAGCAATGAGAACTTCTCCATGATCATGCTGGAATTTGCGCAAGGCACCAACATGGACAGCGCCATGGTTAAGGTGTCGGCCGCGGTGAACCAGGCGGCAAGCCAGCTGCCGGAGACCGCGGGGACACCAACACTGCTCGAGATCAATCCGAATATGATCGCGACGCAATATGTCGCAATCGACTATGCCGGAATGGATCTGGAGGAGCTTTCTTCGTATGTCTCGGGACATGTAATCCCTTACTACGAGAGGATCGACGGTGTCGCGAGTGTTTCCGCGTCCGGACTTGTGGAGAAAGAAGTCCACATTACGGTCAGCCAGCGCAAAATCGATGATCTGAACGACAGATTGCTTTCGCTGGTCAATGAGCAGCTTGATGAAGCGAAAAAACAGCTGGACGCGGCGGGAGAGGCTCTGGACGCCGCAAAAGAACAGATTGATGAGGGCAGGGAACAGCTGGAAGCGGGACAGCAGGCGCTGCAGGCCCAGCAGGAGGAGATCAGTCAGCAGATGCGGCGCGCGATCGACGGCGCGAACAGTCAGATCGCAAGTCTGGAGAATAGCCTGAATTCCGTAAAGGAACAGGCGGATTCCGCGCAGTCACAGCTGGACGCGATGGTCGGCAATCTGGAGCAGATCGTCTCCGCTTTGCCGAATCCGAACGGAATTACGGATTCTTATCAGTTATTGCTGAGCTATCTGGAAGCTTTTGACGCGGACTACGATGCGGAAACCATGCCATCCGGCTGGGAGGACGCGCTGTCTTCCGCGGACAAGCTGGCCGCGCTGGAAGCCTCTGTATCCCGTGCCTCCACGTCCAGAGTCACGGAGCTTACTGCTTCCCGTGAAGCAGCGGCAGCACAGGTAGAGTCGATCACAGGAGAAGTGACGGACCTGCAGCAGCAGGAAACCGTGCTGCAGCTGGAGATTCTGCAGATTCAGGCCCAGCTTGCCGCGATGCAGGCAGAGGATGCCGCTGCGGAAGAATCTGCCGCCGCAGAGTCGTCAGCCGCAGAGTCTTCTAATGCGGAGTCGTCAGCCTCGGAATCGTCAAATGCGGAGCCCGCAGCGGCGTCGGAGACGTCCGCCGGTACGGAGACATCGACTGCATCGGAGACATCGACTGCAGAATCATCGGCCGCTTCAGAATCCTCAACTTCTGCGGATTCCTCGGCTCCCACTGAGTCCTCGGCACCTGCGGAAAGTGATGTGGAAAGTGATGCAGACCGCGAAGCGGAGCGCAAGGCGCTGGAGGAAGAGCTCGCGCAGAAGCAGGAGGAGCTTGCGGCTCTTCAGGCAAATCGTGAGGCTAAACAGGAAGAACTGAATCAGGCGACATCGGATCTGGCGGCTATACAGGCGGAGCTTTCCACTCTGGATTCCATCGGCAACCTTTCGGCAGATCAGATCACGCAGACCATGAATACTTTTTCCAGCCTGGACGCCAGACTGCAGGACGCGATCACGATTTATGACCGTCTGCAGGAGCTGGATGACCGTGCCGCGGATATTTCCCTCAGCCTGTCTGACGCGAGAACGATGCTCGGCAATCTGACAGGGCTGCTGGCACAGTACCAGGCCAATCCGCTGGACAGTTCACTGGGCGATGAGGCCGCGCAGCTGATCCTTTCCGGAATGAACGCGCAGCTCACGCTTGGGTCCATGACGCTCGCGGAGGGTGAGCAGAAATACGAAGAAGGCAAAGCGCAGTATGAAGCAGCGCTTGAAGAATACAATAAAGCACGGGAAGAAGCTCTCGCGAACGCGAAAGCGGACAGTCTTCTCGATATTACGACGATTTCACAGCTGATCTACGCGCAGAACTTCTCCATGCCGGCCGGTTATATCGAAGGCGGTAAGGATGACGACAATTCGTATGTCATCAAGATCGGCAACGAGATCGCAAGCGCGGATGAGCTGGAGAATCTGATTCTTGTAACCGTCGACGGGATCGGAAATGTCCGGATCAAGGACGTCGCGGACGTCGAGATTACCGACAATTCCGAAGACAGTTACGCGAAAGTGAACCGGGAACAGGCTGTTTTGCTTTCTATCTATAAATCCTCGACCGCCTCGACAAGCGAAGTCGCGGATGCCTGCAACGATCTGGGCAAGGAACTGGAGAAATCCGACCCGAATCTGCATGTTACGGTTATCATGGATCAGGGTGAATACATCCATATGATCCTGCGCAGTGTTCTGACAAACCTGATCGAAGGCGCGATCCTGGCCATGATCGTACTGGCGTTCTTCCTGAAGGACTGGAAGCCGACAGTCGTAGTCGCGCTTTCCATGCCGCTTTCCGTACTGTTCGCGCTGGTTCTGATGTACTTCTCCCACATCTCCCTGAATATGGTTTCCCTTTCGGGATTGGCGCTTGGAATCGGTATGCTGGTCGACAACTCCATTGTCGTAATCGAGAATATCTACAGGCTCCGTTCCAGAGGCGTAGCGGCTCCGACAGCAGCAGTGCAGGGCGCTTCCCAGGTCCGCAGTTCCATTGTGAGCTCCACGCTGACAACAATCTGCGTATTCCTGCCGATGTTCTTCACACAGGGACTGATCCGTCAGCTGATGATGGATATGGCACTGACGATCACATTCTCTCTGCTGGCATCGCTTTTTGTCGCGCTGACCTTTGTCCCGACAGCGGGCAGTACCGTTCTGCAGAAACAGACCGAGAAAAAGCATCCTTTCATGGACAGGGTGATGAAAGTCTACAAAAAGTCCCTGCGCTGGTGTCTGAAACGCAAGTGGGTGCCGCTTGCTATAGCGATCATCCTGCTTGTCGTCTCGGCTTCCAGCCTGATCGGATACGGCATGCAGATCCTGCCTTCTTTCTCATCGAATCAGATCTCCGCGACACTGATCCTGCCGCAGGATACGCCGAAGGAGAAAGCTTTTGAATACGCGGACCGTACAATGGACGCGTTGATGGATGTTAAGGGGATCGACCGCGTCGGCGTAATGAATTCCGCAAGCGCCGGAAGCGCGGTCTCAGGAATCGCGGGCTTCGGTTCTTCCAACGGACTGAGCAATTCCTATACGTATTATATGGTGCTGGATCAGGACGGCGGCAGACATCAGAAACGTGTTGTCGACGATATCAATAAGATCAGCGAGAACATGGACGTGACACTTGCCGTTTCCACGACCAATTCGATGGATATTTCGCTTCTGACCGGCTCCGGTATTGAAATCGATATCCGGGGACAGAGCATGGATAAGCTTCGTGAGATTTCCTACGACATCATGGACCGGATGAAGGAGATCGACGGTATCGAGAGTATCTCGAACGGCGAGAGCGAGTCCGATAAAGAGGTTCATATCGTCATCGATAAGGATAAAGTCCGTGAGAACAATCTGACGGTCGCGCAGATCTATCAGACGCTGGCGGTGGCTCTGACCAAGAGCACGACCGCGGTTCGCCTGACTTTTGACGGAATCGAGTATAAAGTCATCGTCGAAGACGAAACACGTGTACCGAATCTGGACAATATTCTGAACTATGAATTCACCGCGCAGACCTTTGATCTGACCGGCGCGACAGGGCAGGAGAAGCATATACTCTCCGAGTTTGCCACTGTGGAGATGGAACCGGCTTTCAAGGCTGTAAACCGGGAGAACGGTTCCCGTATCGTGACGATCTCGTCCTCGACCGCGGAAGGCTACAGCACAAACCTTCTGGCCGGCAAGGTGCAGAAGATTCTGGATGAAGTGGAGATCCCGGACGGATATACCGCTGAGATCGCCGGCGAGAATTCTTCACTGAATGATATGGTTTCCAGTATGGCACAGATGATTCTGCTGGCGCTGATCATGATCTATCTGATCATGGTCGCGCAGTTCCAGAGTCTGAAGAGTCCGTTTATCGTACTGTTTACGATCCCTCTGGCTTTTACGGGCGGCATGTTTGCCCTGATCATCGCCGGGGAAAAGCTTTCCATGATGTCGCTGATGGGATTTCTGATCCTGATGGGTGTCGTTGTTAATAACGGAATCGTATTCGTCGATTATACGAATCAGCTTCGTCTCGGCGGAGTCAGCAAGAGAGAAGCGCTTGTCGCTTCTGGCGAGACCCGTATGCGCCCGATCCTGATGACAACGCTGACGACGGTTCTGGCCATGATCACGATGCTGCTGAGCAAGGATGTCGGTTCGGAGCTCGGCAGAGGACTTGCGCTTGTTATCATCGGCGGCCTGATCTACGCGACGCTGATGACGCTTTACATTATTCCGGTTATGTATGATATCTTCTCCAAGAAAGAACTGAAAGAGATCAATATCGACGAGACCGGCATGGATGAGATGCCGGACGACGCGGAGGAATATCTGCAGAGACTGGCAGAGGAAGAAAAAGCAGATCAGGCAGAGCCCGCCGACCGGAAAGACAGCGATGTCTGACCGTTGACCGAATAACGGCTTCAGCAATAAACGCAAGACTGTTGTCCGCGTAACTATAAAAAGTGCCGTGAAAGATCACGAGGATCATCACGGCACTTTTTTGATAATACGCAGGATATCTTCTGCCGACAGGGCTTCAGCCAGCTTGTGTCCGGCAGTTGGAACTGTTATCTTTCGTTCTTCTTAATCGTTGTCTGGATCAGACGGCTGACGTGTTTGTAGAGCAGCAGTGTCAGAATACTGATCACGATTGCTTTGAACAGATTGAACGGGACAACGAGAAGAATCGCGAAGGTCGCGACGGAATTGACGCTCTTATGAACGACCTGGCCCATCTGGATCAGTACGTCCGCGCTTCCGCCGAAGAAATTGGTGATGTACCAGGGCAGCAGCAGGAAGGCGTTGAGCAGAGCACCGGCGATGGCCATGCAGACGGTTCCGGCGATCATTCCGAGCAGAGCGCCTTTGCGGGTGTGGTTCATCTTATAGATGATACCGGCTGGGACGACGAGCGCGCATCCGACGAGGAAATTCGCGAGCTCCCCGATGTAGGCGGTGGAGGTCGGCTTGAACAGCAGCTTCAGCACGATTTTAAGAGCTTCGATAACGATACCGGCGACCGGGCCGAGCGCGAAGCTTCCGATCAGAACCGGCAGCTCGCTGAAATCCATCTTGTAGAAGTTAGGCGCCAGGAAAAGCAGCGGAAACTCCAGATACATGAGGATGAAGGCCATCGCGCCGAACATCGCGATCAGTACAAGGTTTGACACAGAGAAAAACGGCTTCTTTTGGGACATAATGATTCCTCCTGTTGAGTAGAATATTATGTCTTCAGAACTTGGAGCTGTGGCAATAATAAACGCCCGGAAGAGAATCTCCCGGGCGTCGCAGCCGAATATGCAGCTTCTTCTTTCATCCAGACTATACTGTCGGTTCCGGAGTTGCACCGGATCTGCGCGGGAAGCGCTCGCGGACTGTACCGCCGGTAGGGAATTACGCCCTGCCCTGAAGAACTGTATAAAGCATATACCTGTTATACGCAAATGTCAAGTGGATTCTGCATATTTTTATGCGGCGGATACAATTGCGGGGACACTGCGTCTCAATGTGTATAAAAGGATTGCGTAAAAGCACGGAATCGTGTATAATAAAAGGGACCGTGTACGGGATGAACCCTGCGCGGCAGAAAGGGACTTCTATGGGAAATTTAGCGGGTATGGTCGCGGCTTTCTTGCTGGTCCGTGCACTGTTTTCCATTTCGAAATACAGAAATCCGGATACCGGCAAGATCGATTTTGCCAGGTTTTTTAAAGACAAGACGTTCGTAGAGTTTGGAATCTCGCTTGCGGTTCTGCTGGGACTCACGTTTTTGTATGACCCCAGTGATTTCTTCCGGTCCTTATGGAAGATGGTCTTTGGAGGCGGAGCTTTCGCAGGCGGGCTGGTCGGCTTTTTCACCTATGGCAGTAAGGCTCTCAAAAAATCTTCTAAAGATAAAAAGAACGCGGAGCAGACGGCAGCCTGGTCAGGATTCGGTACAGATACCAGGACTCAGTCTCAGTTCGGCGGTGGCGACGGTGTCAATGAAAACGTCGCTAAGATCCGCAGACTGCGCATTTCCATTCAGGACGAGATCCGTGAGAAGAAGCAGGAAGCGCGCCGGATGATGGATGACCCGTATCTGCGGGAACCGGCCAAGAGCAAGATCCTGGAGCGTTATTCCGACTGTATACGTCTTCTGCAGGAACTGTACGCGGAGGCCAGCAATGTACTGGCGTATTTTGAGACAAACGGCTCGAACTTCCGTTTTGACGCGGATTCGCTGTATGTGTCGCTGGATAAGGTGAACGATCTGCAGACAGAGATCGACAAGCTGAAGGCTTTCCGCAAGCTTAGCACCAACGGCGGAGAGGATGATCTGGATGATCTTATGAAGAAATACGATCAGGATCTGGAGAAGCTGAAAAAGGATACACTGCAGGAGCAGGGACGCCGGCAGGCCAGTCAGGGACGGATGCCGTTATGAGTGAAAAGCGCGAAGTTGTTGTCACTCGTTCGGAAGCCGAGACAGAAGCTTTTGGCAGGGCATTGTCTGAACAGGCGCGCCCCGGCGAGGTTTTCGCGCTTGACGGAGATCTCGGTACCGGTAAAACCGTGCTGGCGAGAGGTTTCGCGCGTGGCCTTGGCATCAGCGGTACGATCGCAAGTCCGACTTTTACGATGGTGCATGAATACCGCAGCGGACGTTTGCCGTTGTATCATTTTGACATTTACAGACTCCCGGACGAGGATGCGCTCTATGATATCGGATGGGACGAGTATCTGGAAGCAGGCGGCGTGAGCCTTGTGGAATGGGCTTCGCAGCTTGCCGGAGCAATGCCGGAGGAGACGGTCTGGATCCGCATTGAGAAGGATCCGTCGCAGGGCCCGGACTACAGGAAGATCACGGTCACAAGACCGGAGTAAGGAAGATTACAATATGATTATTTTGGGAATGGAAGCCTCCGCGAAAGTTGCGGGGGCGGCTTTGTACAAGGACGGACAGATTGTGACGGAGCAGATGCGCAACGGGACGCTGACACATTCCGAGACGTTGATGCCGATGATTGAAGCTGTCATTCAGGATGCCGGGCTGCAGCCGGAAGACCTGGACGCGATCGCGGTGACGAACGGCCCGGGATCGTTTACAGGACTTCGGATCGGCGCGGCCACGGCGAAAGGACTTGCGCTTGCACTGCGGATTCCGATCGTTCCGGTGCCGACGCTCTATGCGCTGGCGATGAATCTTTGGGGCACGGAGGATCTGATCGTTCCGATGATGGACGCGCGCAGACATCAAGTCTACGCGAGCATTTATGACCCGCGGCAGGATGATCAAGGGGAACCGTCCCGGATCCTTCCGGAGGATACTTACGCACCGTCCATGCTGATCGAGGAAATCCGCAAAGCAGGGCGAAGAGCCGTTCTTGTCGGAGACGGCGCGGTTGTCTATTACGGAATGATGAAGGGTGCGCTGGGCGAAATGGTCCGCCTTGCTCCGGCACATCTGCTGCATGCGCGCGCCGCGACGCTGTGCGCGATCGGTGCAAATCGTCTTACGGGAGGCCTTGCCAATGCCCTTGCCGAGGGTAAAGCTGTGTCCGGTTCGGAGCTGGAGATCCATTATCTGCGCAAGCCGCAGGCGGAGCGGGAGCGCGAAGCACGGCTCGCAGAGCAGCAGTCCGGCGGCCAGGGAGCGGTGGAATGATCCTTTATCGCCCCATGCAGGAGGAGGACCTCGACGCGGTGATGCAGATCGAGAGAGCCTGTTTTACCGATTACTGGTCACGGGAAGATATGCTGCGCGAGCTGCGTAAGCCTGCACAGCAGGCCGGATATTATGTCGCGGAAGACGATGGAGAAGTGATCGGATACGCGGGATTCTGGCAGGTGCTGGATGAAGCGCAGATCACGAATGTCGCAGTCCGCGCGGACTATAGAGGTCAGGGCATCGGACTGCAGCTGCTGCAGACTCTGGAGCAAGGCTTTCATAAGAGAGGTGTTTCGATCGTCACATTGGAATGCCGTGCCGGTAATACGCCTGCACTGCGGCTATATCAAAAAGCCGGCTTCCAGGAAGCCGGCGTGCGGAAACGCTATTATGAAAACCCGACGGAGGACGCGGTAATCTTTGTCAAGCAGATTGCGTCAGACGTCAGATCACAAACAGGAAATGCGTGATATAGACGACGACAGCGACGGTGACCGGACAGAGAATCGTAGTGAGAAGCACTGTCTGGGACGCGAAGAGCGGCTGGTTGTCTTTTTCCACGGCGATCATCGCGGTATTCAGCGCGGTGGGTACGCAGGACGAGATCATCAGAACCTGTGAGGTCAGCGGATCCATCCGGAAGAGATAGGTCAGTCCAAGGGCGATCAGCGGACCGCCGAACAGACGTCCCGCGACCGCGATCCAGACGTCCGCGGAAGGAAGCTGTGTAAGCCTGGTTTTGGAAAGCTGTACACCCAGAGTGAACAGAGAGACCGGAACCAGGCCGTTTTTCATATATTCGAAGGCCGGCCACAGGAAGAATTCACGCAGATCATACGGCAGAAAGAACTTGAAGAGGAAAGCCAGCGGGACGGAATAGATCGTCGGCATCTTGAAAACACTCAGCAAGGAATCCTTCCAGTTCATCTTCTGCCCGATACCGGCGTTATAGAAACCGACCGTATTGGTCGTGAAATTCTGCACGACAAGCACGATGACCTGAATCGAGAGAGCGGCGTTCAGATACGGCGTTTCGCCGTTCACGATAAAAGGAACACCGCTGAAAACCAGTGTGATCAGCGGGATTCCGATGTTACCGCTGTTGTAGAACATCATCGCGTTACTGAACGCGTTGCGCATGCTGACATCCTGCCTGCGCAGTTTCCCGATGACCTGAGCCGCCAGATAATTGATAAGCAGAAGCGCGATCGCGAACAGGAATACCTTGAGGATCGAGCTTGGCAGTACCGTCGTATAGATCTGATAAAATGTGAAAGCCGGGACGAATACGTAGAAATTCAGCTTGCTGAGCGTCTGTACGTCCAGCTTGAAATTGCTGCCGAGCAGATAACCGATCGCGACGATCAGGAGGATCGGAGCGATATTATGGGAAAGAATGTACAGAAAAACCTGCATGTGACCCCTTCTTTCTATCGGCGCGGTCCGAATGCCGGATCCGGCCGGAATATAAACGGCATTATACTGTACATCGGGTATCTTGTCAAATCCGCGAATTCCTGTATAATAATAGGCGGAAAGTGAGGAGCAGAGAGATGGAATACCAGGAAAAAGAGCTTTTGACCGTTGGACGGCATGTGTTTACGGCATCCTATACAAAAGACGCGGGGGACAGACTGCTTGTTCTCGCGGCCGGGGACAATCATCAGGAAGAGATGGAAGCGGTCCTAGGCGCTTTCCGCGAATCTGCTCCCGTCATTCTGACATTTGCTCCGGTAAACTGGGATACGGATTATTCCCCGTGGCCCGCAGAAGGAATCTTTAAAGAAGAACGCGGCTTTGGCGGTGGTGCAGAGGATATGCTGCATACGATTCTGGAGCAGGGCATCCCTGCCGCGAGGCAGGAGTTCGGACTCTCGGCAGATCCTGCGAAGACTGCGATCATGGGCTATTCGCTTGGCGGGCTTTTCGCTTTCTGGAGTATGTTTAAGACAAATGCTTTCGGGATGTGCGCGACCTGCTCCGGTTCCCTGTGGTATCCGGGACTGGATACTTTCTGCGAGGAGCATACGATCTGCAGCAAGAACGCGCGGGTTTATTTTTCCCTCGGGGGAAAAGAAGCAAAGACCAAGAATCCGGTCATGTCCACGATTGAGGACAGGACAAGGGCTTTTTACAATGCCTGTCAGGCCAGACAGGATATAACAGCGACCCTGGAGATGAATCCGGGAGGACATTTCAGGGATGTGCCGAAGCGCATCGCAAAGGCCGCCGCGTGGCTTTTTAAGGAACAGAAAGCAGGAGACAGATGAACAGACGGACGATCGGGATTCTGGCACATGTAGACGCCGGGAAGACGACTTTATCGGAAGCCATGCTCTATACGTCGGGCATGATCCGCAAGGCAGGACGCGTCGATCACCAG
>CACZPA010000150.1 GCA_902782895.1 uncultured Eubacteriales bacterium | reverse complement strand
GAGTGACTTATGCCTCTTCTTATGCCTGAAGCCGGATGTGCGTCAGCTGATGCAGCGCGCGTGTACAGAGCACATAATGCGTCAGCTTATCCTGCATCGTATCGATCGCTACAACACCGTCATACTCCAGACCTTTCGCGAAATAGAACGGCATTACCGGGACTTTTGCCGGATCCGTCCTGCGGGTCTCGTCGCTCATCAGCTCCGTCTCATGTGGCATCAGAGCGGCGATGTATCGTGCCTGTTCCTGATTCTCGGTAAGGACCGCGAGACGCTCAGCACCGGAGCCGCGCATGATTGCAAGCTCTTCGCTGATCATACCGGCAATACTCTCCGTAAGGCCGGATGTCAGTACACGCACCGGTGTTCCGGGCCTCTCCACCGTCTGGACGGGACACTTCAGATCCTCCGACAGATCCCGCATGGCGTATTCCATGATCTCACGCGTACTGCGGTAGCTTGTCGCAAGATGATATTCTTTTGTCTTCTTGCGAACGGAAGATGTCGCGGCATCCCGCCACTCGTCCAGAATGCTCGGGAAGCCAAGCCCTTTGATCTTCTGCCGGTTGTCGCCGACGATCGTCATACTCTCCGTCCCTGTCAGGCGGATCAGAGCGGCCAGGCCGAGCGCACTGATGTCCTGCGCTTCGTCCACAACTACATGCCGTACGTCAAAAAGCCCTTTGCCGTGGAAACGTGCCGCCACATAGAGCATCGCCCAGAGATCTTCTTCCGTCCAGGGTTCATCGCCCTGGTTGGTCCATTCCGCGTACAGATTCTCGGTATCCGGCAGCGCGTACGCGGAGCGCAGCTCTTTGCGGAAAGCGAAAAGGTCCTCCATGAATTCCTGGATCTTCATGTCGCCCTCATAACGCAGGCTGTTTGCCAGATCCTCGTCGTGTTCTCTCTTAGCTTCCGCAATCCGTGCGTTGTATTCTTTCTGGATCCTGCGGACGGACTCATCGCGCCAGATCCGCAGATGATTGACGATCACGCGCTTGATCCGCAGATTCCGCTTATCGATGGGCATATTGTGATACGCGTCAAAGAAAAGATCATTTCCTTCCGCTGCCTTAAGGATCACCTGCCCGCGGAACGTAATATCCTCTGTAATCCGTTCGGATTCCTCATAATCGGCGATTCTGCTGTCCAGGAACTTCGTATAACCGGCGCCTGCACGGTGATAGACCTCATCCCTCCAGACCGTATCCTTCCCGCCGAGCAGTCTCTCATAATACTCCTGCGGCTGCATGACCGGGCGTTTCAACGGCAGTACTTCCGCGGCCAGACTGCGCAGTGTCCGCTGATAGGTATTATCCGTCTCTCCGAGATCCGGGAGAACACCGGAAATGTATTCCATAAAGAAACGGTTCGGCCCGAGGATCAGAATATTATCCTTCAGCTGCGCGCGGTAATTGTACAGCAAATAGGCCACACGGTGCAGCACGATCGTCGTTTTGCCGCTGCCGGCGACCCCGTCCAGCATGACATTATCTGTGAGCGGAGCGCGGATCAGGTCGTTCTGCTCCCGCTGGATCGTCGCGACGACTTCCTTGAGACGGTCTCCGCTGGATCCGGAAAGGACCATCTGCAGGATCTCGTCCTGGATATCCATCGCGGAATCAAAAAGGCCCTTAAGCTCTCCGTTTTTTATCACATACTGGCGGCGCTTTTTCAGATCGACGCAGATAACGCCTCCCGGCGCCGTAAAAGACATCTCCCCCAACCGCTGCTGATAGAACAGGGATGACACGGGAGTACGCCAGTCAAGAATCACCGGATCTCCGTCCTGCGTCAATCCTCTCTTGCCGATATAATACTGCTCTGTTTCCGATTCCGGCAAACCGTCCTCCAAAAACTCGATCATGCCGAAATACGGATTGTAATACATGCCTGAGAGCTCCAGCACCCGCTTGTAAGCCTCCGTATACTGGTCCTCTTTGACATCCGATCCAACCATCATTTCATGGAAGCGGTTTCTGGCAACTTCTTCAGACCAGTATTTCCGGTTCTCTACGATATCTTTTCTCATAATGCCGAGATCATGCAGCAGACGTTCCGATTCACTCTGAATGATCTGCTGCACCTCGGCAAGATGCTGTTTCTCGGCCGTCAGGTCCTTTTCCATGTTGTACGTGCCCTTTCTGTCTATTCTATATCTGTCTGCGCTTATCCGAAGTGGTCCAGATTCTCGTAGGCGCTGCCTCCGATGAATTCACGCAGAAGCGAAGTCGACGGTACTTCTTCACTCGAAACGCCCTGGAAATAATCCAGGAATTTGATCAGTCGTCTGGCTTCCGCGTACTCCGGCGTCCCATGCTGGATCCGGAAAAGCATCGGCTCGGCGAACTGTTTCAACACGGCCATCTCGTACGGAAGTGCGGAATTGAACATTACATCGGCCTCTTCCTGATACGGGAAAATGTTCCGGTCTTCCCCGTGCCGCACGCTCTCCCACCTCGCGATCGTCTCCTGTGCCGAGACACCGCGCCGCGCGTGATCGCGGACGATTCTCCGCAGCAGGCGTCCGTCCGTCGTCGGGATGCGGTTATGCTCATCGATACCCAGCTGTGTCAGCGCGCTGATGTAGATTTTGAATTTCTCATCCCGCGGAATGATCTCGCTGAGTTTTTCATTCAGGCAATGGATTCCTTCCAGGATCAGGATATCGTTCTCCTTAAGCGTCATCGGCAGGCCCTTGTCCTTACGCTTGCCGGTCACGAAATCAAATACGGGAACTTCTACCGTTTTGCCGGAGAGAAGCTGCTTCATATCGTTCTGGAAGCGCTCCAGATCGACAGCGTCAAATGCTTCGAAATCCAGTTTGCCGTTCTCATCCGGGATCATGGCATCCCGGTCCACAAAATAGTTGTCAATAGAGATCAGATGCGGAGTCTTGCCTTCCGCAAGCAGCTGGATCGCAAGCTTGCGTGCAAACGTGGTTTTGCCGGACGACGAAGGTCCCGCGATCAGAACCAGTTTGATATTGCCGCGCGCTGAGATCTCCTCCGCGATATTGGCGATATGCTTCGCGTGCAGCGCTTCCGAAGTATAAATCAGCTGCTGCAGCTTACCGTCCGAAATCTGCTCGTTGAGCGCTCCGATATCCGCGACGTGCAGGATCCGGCTCCAGTCTCTGGATTCCTCAAAGATGGAGAAAAGCTTCGGCATATCCGGGACCTGCGGGACATCGTGCGGATAGGTGCGCGACGGCATCATCAGCATCAGGCCGTCCGCGTACGCCTCCAGATCGAAATGTCCGAGTCTGGCCGAATTGGGCAGCATGAACCCGTAGAGATAGTCCTCATAATGTCCGAACCGGTACATATGCACATAGGAAAAGCGACGGTATGTGAAAAGCCGTGTCCGTGCCGGCATATTCTGCTCTTTGGAAAGATCGATTGCGTCCGGCAGATCCAGAAGCATCTGGGAGATCGGCTCCGGATGATCGACATAGTACCACATTTTTTCTTTAATGCGGCGGGCACAGTTTTCAGGATCCGTATCCATCTCCTTAGAACCGTCCACATCGCAGTACAGTCCCGTTTTGAGAGCATACTTTACATAGACCCGGACATCCTTGCCCAGAACCTCATACGCGCACCGCAGGAACAGCATAATAAGGCTTCTCTGGAAAATCCGGTATCCGTCCATATTTCCCAGTGTCAGAAAGAGGACGCGCGCGTCATCGATCATCGGGAACGACAACTCTGTCATCTTGTCATTGACCATTGCGGCCATGACCGGAGACGGGCTGTCAACCGCGCCGGGGATATTGCTGATCTCTTCCAATGTCGTACCCGCAGGCACTTCTATGACCTTGCCGGTATGTAATGTAAGACGAACCGCACTCATGATGTTGCTCCTTTCTGCTGTATACGCATTCCCTGTCCCGAACCCGGTCAGACGACGGTAAAAGGATCCCGCGCCTCCCGGTACGGCAGGACTTTCAGGGTCTCGTCCTGCTGCTGCAGATACTGGGCGATTGCTTCCGCGATCGGAAACTCTGTCCCGAAATGACCCGCGTCGATGATGTGAGCTCCTGTCGCGATCGCTTCCTCCGCCTCATGGTATGTCACATCGCCGGTCAGATAGATCTCGGCTCCGGCCGACCGCGCCGGTTTGAAGAAATCCATACCCTTGCCGGTACAGAGCGCCGCTTTCCGGACAACCGCGTCCGGATCCGGCGAAATCATCCTGACCGAAGGGATATCAAAAACATCTTTTACACGTTCCGCGAACTGCCGTACCGTCATGGATTGCGGCAGGAAACCGATCCGGCCCATACCCGCGCCGGAATCATCGCCGGAAACCGGTATGATCGGAACGACGTCCGCCAGGCCCAGCTTCTCCGCCGCGATATCATTGGTGCCGCCAAGCGCCGCGTCCATATTCGTATGCGCCGTGCAGACCGCCAGATGATTCTCGATCAGCGTCAGCAGACGCGCTCCGTCCCTGTCGCTGTCCACGATCGTCCTGGCCGCGTGAAACAGCAGCGGATGATGGGAGACCAGCATCTGCGCGCCTTCGCGCACCGCGTAGGCAATCGCGTCTTCCGTTACATCAAGGGCTGTCACGACGGTATCGACGACCGCGTCCTCGTGTCCGATCAGAAGGCCGACGTTATCATAGCTCTCGGCCCAGGAAGGATCTGCCCACTCCGCCATCCAATCGGCGATCATACGGACTGTACATTCCATGAATTCAGCATCCTTTCCGCCTGTTTCAGCTCTTCTTCCAGCTCTCCGGCCTCACTGCCGCTGCCGAGGCCCTTGAAAATGCTACGGTCACGAGCCGCGATTCGCTCCAGCTGCATCCGGAACACCGGATCTCTGTCTGCAAAGAGACACCGTCCGAACCGATACTCCTCTTCTTCATACCGCTCCTGTCCCGGAACGGCACGGATAACGGTATACAGCTTGCCGCGGTCCTCCTCCATCCGCTCTTGCTCGATGCGGAAACCGCTGCTGTGAATCTGCCTGCGCACACGATCGATCTCCGACTGCGGCTGCAGCACAAGCTGTGAAGTATGGGCCAGTTTATTCTGCGCAGACGCTCTTGCGATCAGCTCCGCGATCAGATATCCGCCCATACCGGCCATACAAACCGTTTCCGCCTGCTCCGGCGCGATGCTGTCCAGTCCGTCTGACAGAACAGCCTTGATCCTGTCTGTCAGCCCGGCTTCCGCGATATGCATCCCGGCCGCCTGCAAAGGGCCTTTCCGGACATCCGCCGCCACAGCGTTCTCGAATATACCGCGCTGTATCAGCGCGATCGGCAGTCCCGCGTGATCGGTCCCGATATCCGCCATCGTCCTGCCGGGGACAAATAAACCAGCTACGGTCTCGAGTCTGCGGGACAGTTTAACCGGACTGTCCATCAGTCCAGATAATCCTTCAGTTTCTTACTGCGGCTCGGATGACGCAGCTTGCGCAGAGCCTTTGCCTCGATCTGACGAATGCGCTCTCTGGTAACGTTGAATTCCTTACCGACCTCTTCCAGTGTACGATTGCGCCCATCGTCAAGGCCGAAACGCAGACGCAGCACCTTCTGCTCTCTGTCGGTCAGCGTGCCCAGCACATCGAGGAGCTGCTCCCGCAGCAGGGTATATGTCGCCGCATCAGCCGGAACCGGTGTATCGTTATCCGGGATAAAATCGCCCAGATGACTGTCTTCCTCTTCGCCGATCGGCGTCTCGAGGGAAACAGGATCCTGTGCGACCTTGGAGATCTCCCGGACCTTGGAGACCGGAATCCCCATCTCCTTGGCGATCTCTTCCGGGCTCGGATCTCTGCCGAGCTCCTGAACCAGCTGTCTCTTGACACGGCTCAGCTTGTTGATCGTCTCCACCATGTGAACAGGGATACGGATCGTCCTTGCCTGATCCGCGATCGCGCGCGTGATCGCCTGGCGGATCCACCATGTCGCGTATGTACTGAACTTATAGCCCTTGCTCCAGTCGAATTTCTCAACCGCCTTGATCAGGCCCATATTGCCCTCCTGGATCAGGTCCAGGAACTGCATGCCGCGGCCGACATAGCGTTTCGCGATACTGACGACAAGACGCAGATTGGCCTCGGCCAGTTTCTTTTTGGCTTCCTCATCGCCCTCCTCCATCCGCTTGGCCAGCGCGATCTCTTCATCCGCGCTCAGAAGGGGAACTTTACCGATCTCCTTCAGATACATCCGTACCGGATCGTCAATGCTGATGCCGTCAGGAAGGGACAGATCGATCTTCTCCTCTTCTATCGACTCGTCCATTACGCCGATGACGTCGATATTGTTGTTTTCCAGATAGGAGTAGATCTTCTCCATATTCTCAACATTCATCGGAATGTCCTGAAAAGCATCCGCGACTTCCTTCTTCTCAAGGACATTCTTGTTCTTCCTGGCCGTCTCTGTCAGCGTTTTGAGACGCTCCATAACCTTCTGCATGTTGGGCATTGGTGTTTCCTGCATGATTCCTCCCGTTCTGCCGTGCCTTTACTGCACAGCCGCCTGTATATTCCAGGCCGATTCAAGTGTTTCCAACTGTTTCTTCTGTATGATCAGATTCTGCATTCTGCTGACATCCTGGCACTCCCGCAGCTGCCGGTCCAAAGACGCTCCGCGAATCACCCGAACGGATTCCGCCGCGAATTTGGAAAGCTCTGCGATATCCTCGGGAATCTGCACCGCCAGGACACGGGACAGAATCTCCTGCTCCTTCTCATCTTCTGTCAGATTGAACAGATCGCCGGCCAGCACCTTGGCCTCCGGCCTGTCCTTCAGATACCGGAAGGCTGTGACAACGATCTTGTCCTCCTCCGGGAAATCCGTCTCGGAAAGCCGCTCAGCTATCTGTCCGCGCATCGCCGGGAAACGGACCATCAGTGCAAGCACCTGACACTCCGCGATCCCGATTCCTCCGGCCTCTTTACCCTTAGGGCGGATCGCGTCGCGCTTATCCCAGTAATCCGTGCTCTCAAAGGATCTGCGGGCGTCCTCAACTTCTCGGGCAAGTGTCTGCGGATCGATCTGAAGCTTGGCGGCGACGTCCCGGATATGAATCTGCCTCTCCGAATCATCCTGAATCCGCATCAACCGGTCTTTCATCGTGCGCAGCGCTTCGACCCGGCCGTCGACCGTATTCATATTGGACAGCGACAGTTCAAAAGTGACCGGATCCATCGCGTTCTCGATGAGCTGCTCAAAGGCGTCATGGCCGTTAGCCTTGATATAATCGTCAGGATCCTTATTGCCGGGCACCTGCATGACCCGTACCCGCAATCCTGCCTGCTCCAGGATCGGAATGGCGCGTCTGGCGGCATTCGTACCGGCCGTGTCACTGTCATAAACCACACAGACATCTTCAAAATACCGGCGGATCAGCATTGCCTGCTCTCCGGTCAGGGATGTGCCGAGGGAAGCGACCGCGTTGTCAAAGCCCGCCTGGTGCAGGGAAAAAACATCCATATATCCCTCGACCAGCAGCGCCTCTTTGCGCCGGCTGCGCTTGGCGATATTCATCGCGTACAGATTCTTGCGTTTGTTGAAAAGCTCCGTATCCGAAGAATTCAGATACTTCGGTTCACCCTTGCCGATGACACGTCCGCCGAAAGCGATGACATTGCCCCTTACATCGAAGATCGGAAACATGACACGGTTGAAAAACCTGTCATAATACCTGCCGTTATCGCCGCCGATCAGGTTAAGGCTTTTCAACAGCTCAGCGGAATAGCCCTTGTTCATCAGATAATTACCCAGCTGACTCCTCGAGATCGGCGCGTAGCCCAGGCCGAATTTCTTCAGATATTCCGTCGTAACCTTGCGGGAATCCAGATAATCTCTCGCCGGCTGCGCGTAAGGACTCTGTGTCAGCTGCATGTAAAAGAAACGCGCGGCGTCGCGATTGGCGAGCCGCATCTTCTCCCTGCGGTCTACTCTGGCCTTCTCCTCCGGGGACATCTCGCTCTGCGGAAGCTCGATATGCGCCTCCTCCGCAAGCTGCTGGAGCGCCTCCGGGAATGTGATATTCTCCATCCTCTGCAGAAAGGTAAATACATTGCCGCCCACGCCGCATCCGAAGCAGTGAAAGAACTGTCCCGGCGCGTTTACCGAAAACGACGGTGTCTTCTCGGAATGAAAGGGACACAGACCGAAATAATTGTTGCCGCGGCGGGTCAGGGACACGTAGCGCGACACAACGCTGACGATATCACTCCTGTCGCGTACTTCCTGAACCTTCTCGTCCGGATAATACATCTGTCTCCCTCCTTCCCTAAAGAAAAGGAGCAGAACCCGGCATGGACTCTGCTCCCCATTCGGATGCTATTATAGTTTATTCGACACTCAGCATCCGCATCCTTTTTATTTTTATGTCAAAATTAATCCTTGGAATAATTGTCGAAATATCCCTGAATCAGAACGATCGGCGTTCCCTTGTCTCCGCTGCCGCTCGTCAGATCCGCCAGAGATCCGATCAGATCGGTCAGGCGTCTCGGCGTCGTGCCTTCAGAGATCATATTGCCGGTCAGGTTCTGTGCCTTGCGGTCCTTCTCCTTGATGTATTCCGTGATCGCGTTCTGCAGCTCAGCACCGGCGAGATCGCTGAAATCATTGTCCGCCAGATACTTAAGCTTGACTTCGTTCGGACGTCCGGACAGGCCTTCGGAATATGCCGGAGAAACAACCGGATCCGCCAGTTCCCAGATCTCTCCGACCGGATCCTTGAACGCTCCGTCGCCATAGATCATGACTTCGATATTCTTGCCGGTCCGCTCCGCGAACATCTTGTGCATGCGGTCCACGACCTCCTGGCAATGGATCGGGAACAGCTTGACGCGGTCCTCCGTCGCCTTGTTGGAACCGAGCAGTCCGTATTTGTCATTGTATCCGCTGCCGTCTACGCTTTTGCTCAGAATATCGGTCAGGGTATAAACCTTCTCCGCGCCGGCCTGCTGCAGGATCCGGCGGGTTCTCTCGCGGGAATGGATATCGCAGGTCAGGACATTCTTGGTGTAGGCCAGAATCGCCTTAGGGTTGTTGGCAAATACGATCTCCGCCTCCGCTCCGGCTTCTTCGATAACGCCCTTATAATAAGAAACATAATTCACGCCGGTGAAAGGATGGCAAGGATCGCCGAAAGTATCCTTGAACTGCTTCTCATCCAGAACGTCGCTCCACGGATTGATTCCGCTCTCGTCCAGCTGATCGAGAGAGATCAGATGGTTGCCGACTTCATCAGACGGATAGGAAAGCATCAGCACTACCTTGCGGCAACCCTTCGCGATACCGCGCAGGCAGATGGCAAAACGGTTGCGGCTCAGGATCGGGAACAGTACTCCGACCGGCTCATCGCCGAATTTCTCATGCACATCCTTGGCGATCTGGTCAACCGTTGCGTAGTTGCCCTGTGCACGTGCGACAACCGCCTCTGTAACCGCGACAACATCACGGTCTCTCAGTTCAAAACCTTCTCCCTCGGCAGCTCCGATCACGCTGTTTACAACGATCTCGGCAATGTCGTCACCCTCACGGATGATCGGCGCGCGGACTCCTCTT
>CACZPA010000149.1 GCA_902782895.1 uncultured Eubacteriales bacterium | reverse complement strand
TTTCATACGTTTGGAAATCAGCCTGAATGAACCTCGCAGCCTGCCGGATTGATGACCCCCTCTCCTGACCCCGGCCTTACATATTCCTGCGGCATTCCGACTGATGTCCGTCACGTATTTGCATACATGAATAATATAAGAATATTTTACCCCTTCAACGATCCGATCATAACGCCGGATACGAAATATCTCTGGATAAACGGATAAATGCAAAGAATCGGCAATGTCGCGACGATCGTCGTACAGTACCGTACCAGCGGTTTATAGATATCGGTACGGCTTGCCGCGTCCGCTCCATAGAAGACCTGTGTGACGTCGTTCTGAATCAGAATCTCCCGCAGGATCAGCTGCAGCGGGAAAAGCTTCCTCGATTTCAGATAGATCATCGCGTTGAACCAGCTGTTCCACTGCGCGACCGCCATAAACAGGATCAGTACGGCAATCGTTGCCTTGTCCAGCGGAATGATGATGCGGAAAAGGATCGTCAGATCTCCTGCGCCGTCGAGCTTTGCGGACTCTTCCAGACTGTCCGGTATTCCCTGAATGGACGTTCTCATAATGATGATGTTAAACGCGTTCATACAGCCCGGTATGATCAGAGCCAGCCGGTTATCGATCCACCCGAGGTTTTTGATAATCATATAGGTAGGAATCAGACCGCCGCTGAACATCATCGTAAATGTGATCAGAAACATCAGAAATCCCTTAAATACGAATGTCTTGTGCGCGAGAATATATCCGGCCACTATCGTGCACAGGATGCCGAGCGCCGTCTGAAGGACAACATAGATGATCGTATTCTTGTAACCGGTCATGATGCTCGGATTCTCAAACACGAGCTCATAGCCTTTCAGCGTGGACTGTCCGAGCGGCCATAGGATCAGCCCCCTGTTGAGCTGCAGCTCGGCCGGCGCCGACAGGGACGCCATCGCGACGTGCCAGATCGGCATAACGCATACAAGAGCGATCAGCGTAAGCAAGGAATAATTGATAATGTCGAACGTGATTTTTCCTTTTGATTTTTTCTGAACGATAGCCATTTCTCTCCTCCTCAGAACAGACTGGTCTCTGAGAAACTGCGTGCAATCCAGTTAGAGATCAGAAGCATCACAAAGTTAACGACCGAATTGAACAGACCGACCGCTGTGGAATATCCGTAATTGTTTTCTATCAGGCCTTTGCGGTATGTAAAGCTGGAGATTACATCCGCCGTCTCATACGTCAGCGGATTATAGAGAAGAATGATCTTTTCAAAGCCGACGCTGAAGATGCT
Source organism: uncultured Eubacteriales bacterium (assembly GCA_902782895.1). GTDB lineage: Bacteria > Bacillota > Clostridia > Lachnospirales > Bianqueaceae > RUG12817. The sequence continues at coordinate 2,130 of CACZPA010000149.1, read as the reverse complement.
GCCCATCCGCATGATCAGCATGATCACGATCGTCGATGAGATGCCCGGCAGCGTAATATGCCATGTCTGCATCCACCTCCCCGCGCCGTCTAGTACGGCCGCTTCATACAGCTCCTGATCCACGCCGGACAGCGCGGCCAGATAGATAATGGAACTGAATCCGATCCCTGCCCAGATATCGGAAACAATATAGATCGGCCGGAACATGGACGGATCGCTGAGCAGATTCCTCCTCGTCACGCCAAACGTTACGAGCAGATTCGTGATGACGCCGTTTGTGTCGCAGAAGCTTTTGATCAGGCCGCAGATGACGACAACGGAGACAAAATACGGCAGGTAGCTCATCGTCTGAACCGTCTTCTTAAACCATTTTGTTGAAATCTCGTTGAGCAGCAGTGCCAGAATAATCGGTGCCGGAAAAGCAAACAGGATCGACAGCCCGCTGATTGCGAAGGTATTGCCGATCAGCCGTGTAAAGTAGTAACTGCCGAAGAAATCCTGAAAATGCTTCAGCCCGACCCATGCGCTGTGGAAGAAGCCCTTCTTGGGACTATAGTTTTCAAAAGCCATCAGGATCCCGGCCATCGGAATGTAATTAAAGATAATAAAGTAAAGAAGAATCGGGATCGCCAGCAGATAGACCTCCCAGCTCATCTTAAAATCGTGGCGGATATTCCGGAGCGAATACTTTCGGATCCGAGAAGTCTTTTCTTTTTTACTACCGTCCTTTGACCAAGGCATCTTTATAGTCTCCTTTTTTATGGTAGCTGCGCTTTTTACGGATGCAGCACTGTGCTTCCTCTCTGCAGCTATTCCGCTACTATCAACAGATAGTCTTTCCGATAACAGACGAATTAATTAGTAGAATGTCGCTCATATATAACATCAATTAAAAGCATTATATATAGTTTTATATCGTTATTTATGAGATTATATTATACTATCTTATTTCCATTGTCAATAGAATTTTACAAATATAGCTTTTAAAGTAGATCCAGACCGCAAAAGTTAAAAAAAGCAGGCTGTGAGAAAAGATTTCTCTATTCTCACAGCCTTGATTCCTGTTTAGGATTCTGTTTATTACTCCATCACGCTCTGCTGCCTGGTCCAGGTACCGCGCAGGAAACGGATTCCGTAGAATACCGCGCGGAAAGCCCAGTCCAGGATGACAGCGGCCCAGATGCCGTAGATGCCGAACCCGAGGACGTTACCGAGCAGGATACTGCCAAGCACGCGGCATAGCCACATCGAAACGACCGAGATGATGAAAGGCACCTTGATATCGCGCGCCCCGCGGAATGCGTTCGGCAGGATGAAGGACGGCGGCCAGACCGTACAGGCGGCGACAGCGTTCATCAGCAGCAGCCTGCGCGCCACCGCAGCAGCCTCTTCGCCCAGTCCGTACCAGCTGACGATCAGTCCGGCCCCCAGGACAACAGCGATATTCAGGATCAGATGGCTTACATACGCCATCCGCATCAGTTTTCGCAGATTCAGATCCGCCTCGTCCTTGCGGGACGCGCCGATGCACTGCCCGACGACCGTCAGAGACGCGATCCGGATGCCCGCTCCGGGGATCGTCTGGATGCCGGAAACGCTGTTTGCGACGGCATTTGCCGCGATCGCGGAGGTAGCAAGCAGCGCGACCTGTGTCGCGATCATGATTTTGCCGAGCTGGAAGATCAGGTTTTCAAAACTCGTCGGCAGGCCGATCGAGAGGATTTCTTTGACGTACTGTTTCTGCGGCCGCAGTGCATATGTGCGGACCGAAAGCGCATTCTGCGGGCTGCGCAGCCGGATGACCAGCCAGGCGGACGCGGCGGTCCGGGCGATCAGCGTCGCAAGTCCGGCTCCGAGCACACCCATATGCAGTCCATAGATGAACAGCGCGTTCAGCGCGATATTCAGGATATTCATGCCGAATGAGACCGTCATGGACACTTTTGTATTGCCCATCGCGCGGAAAATACCGGCGCAGGCGTTGTAGACGCCCCAGACCGGATAGCTCAGCGCTGTCACGTAGAAATACGTGATGCCGTTCCGCATGACCTCTTCTTCGATCTTGGGATACAGCAGCCCGAGGATCTGATGGTTCAGCAGGATCGCAACAATCGCGACGAAACCGGACGC
>CACZPA010000148.1 GCA_902782895.1 uncultured Eubacteriales bacterium | reverse complement strand
GGATAAACTGTACAAGCCTCCAGAAAAGCCCGGATAACAGCAGCCACAGCAGTACGAAGACGATGAGGAGCACCCCGACCGCCAATAACTCTGGCTTGGCATCGGCAAACGTTTCCAGCGGGTAATAACGCATTATGAGCCAGGCAGGCAGCACACATCCGGCAAAACGGAAAATACGCCTTACGATCTTGCCTCCGCGCGTTTCCTCTTTGCTGTCCGGCTGACTATAACATGCCATGATCGCGCCGAACGCAAGGCCTGCCATGATCAGCAGTCTGAAGAACCCGGGGATCCTAACGATAAAAGCGATCAGCTTCGCCAGGACCGGATAAATCGCTTCACCGATTGTTGTCAGGATATTACAGAAAATCATCATTCATCCTCCTAATCATCTTGTTTCATGTATACGACGGCCCGTTCGATAAGCAGTGGCTTGAATTGTCCTGAGAGCTTGCAAAACTCTCCGGATTTCTTTAAAATTTCTCTGTAAATTTATATGCGTATTATACGCTGTCTTGCCTGTTTTTTCAAGTTTATTCAAGTATTATCATGTTCAAGCGGGCTTTCGGAATCTATCGAAGCCTCTCCCGCTGATCAGATGATAACGTTTTTAGAAAAGAAAACCATGCAATGCGGTGTTTTCGCATTACATGGTTCTTTTGTGTTCTACTGCAGTCCGGATCAGTCGGCTGCTGTCATGTGTGCCTTGAGCCAGTCAGCCGCGGCATTATCACCGACATATCTCGTTCCGTCCGGATCGATAATGGTCGGGGTCTGCAGGATGCGAAGCTTTCTCGCGATATCCATATGCTCGGAGCAGTTGACGGTCTCGTATTTAACCTTCGCAATGCGGAAACGCTGTTCAGCGCCTTTGCACTTCGGGCAGTGATCCTTTACATACATAACCGGGACAGCGCCGACAACCTGTGCTGCTGCCTTCGCAGCGGCTGCCGCTTCCTGCGGTGCTTTCTTGGCTTCTTCCTGCTTGTCGATCATTGTGTTGACAACGGAATCCACCAGGCCTTCATGCATCTCTTCCGGCATATAGGTCTTGCGGTTGTGGAATTCGGAAACCTTACCGTCGTTCCAGTTCTTGACCGGACGATAGTAACCGGTGATACGGGAGTACACTTCCGTCTCTTTGCCGCAGATCGGGCACTTGAAGTGCTCGCCGGTGATATATCCGTGCTTGGAGCATACGGAGTATGTCGGGCTTATCGTGTAATAAGGCAGCTTGTAGTTCTCCGCGATGCGGCGTACAAGGTGCGCGCAGCTCTTCCAGTCCGGAATACGCTCGCCGAGGAATCCGTGGAATACGGTACCGGAGGTATACAGGGTCTGCATCTCGTCTTCCTTGTCCAGCGCCTCAAAGATATCGTCGGTGAATCCGACCGGCAGATGCGTGGAGTTGGTGTAATACGGAGCCTGGCCGTCTTTCGCCGCGGTGATGATGTCCGGGAAATCCTTCACGTCATGCTTTGCAAAACGATAGGTCGTGGACTCTGCCGGAGTCGCCTCCAGGTTGTACAGATCGCCGTATTTCTCCTGGTAATCGGACAGACGCTCGCGCATATGCTTCATGATCTCGATCGACAGCTTCTGACCCTCTTCGGTCGTCAGGTCGGTGCGGGCCCACTTCGCGTTAAGCAGCGCTTCGTTCATGCCGATGATACCGATCGTGGAGAAATGGTTGCCGAAGGTTCCCAGATATCTCTTGGTGTACGGATACATGCCGTTTTCCAGAAGCTTGGTGATAACCTTACGCTTGGTATCCAGAGAACGGGCTGCGATATCCATGTACTTGTCGAGCATCGCGTAGAACTCTTCCTTGGTCTCGGTCATATAGGCGAAACGGGGCAGGTTCAGCGTAACAACGCCGACAGAACCGGTGGACTCGCCGGATCCAAAGTAACCGCCGCTCTTCTTGCGGAGTTCACGCAGATCCAGACGCAGACGGCAGCACATGGAGCGGACATCGGACGGCTCCATATCGGAGTTGATATAGTTGGAGAAATACGGAGTGCCGTATTTAGCCGTCATCTCGAACAGCATCTTGTTGTTCTCGGTCTCGGACCAGTCAAAGTCCTTGGTGATGGAATAGGTCGGGATCGGATACTGGAATCCGCGTCCGTTCGCGTCTCCCTCGATCATGATCTCGATGAACGCCTTGTTGACCAGATCCATCTCGGGCTTGCAGTCGCCATAGGTAAAGTCGACTTCCTTACCGCCGATGATCGCCTTCTGATCCTTCAGGTCATCCGGAACGGTCCAGTCCAGTGTAACGTTGGTGAAAGGCGCCTGAGTGCCCCAGCGGGACGGTGTATTTACGCCGTAGATGAAGCTCTGGATGCACTGCTTGACCTCATGGTAGTCCAGATTGTCGATCTTGACAAACGGAGCCAGGTAGGTATCAAAGGAAGAAAACGCCTGCGCGCCGGCCCACTCGTTCTGCATGATGCCGAGGAAGTTGACCATCTGGTTGCACAGTGTGGACAGATGCTTCGCCGGTGCGGAAGTGATACGTCCCGGAACGCCGCCAAGTCCCTCCTGGATCAGCTGCTTCAGGCTCCAGCCCGCGCAGTAACCGGACAGCATGGACAGGTCATGAATGTGCAGGAAGCACTGCTTATGCGCGTCCGCTACTTCCGGATCATAGATCTCGGACAGCCAGTAGTTGGCTGTGATCGCACCGGAGTTGGACAGAATCAGTCCGCCCAGGCTCAGAGTGACGGTGGAATTCTCCTTAACGCGCCAGTCCTTGTCCTCTCCGATATATCCGTTAACGAGCGCACGGTAATCCAGGAATGTGCTCTCGGTATTTCTTACTTTCTGATGCTGCGTACGATACAGGATATAAGCCTTGGCTGTGCCGGTAAAACCGAACTTCATCAGGGACTTCTCAACCTCATCCTGGATCTCTTCTACGCTGGGCTTGTCAAAGCCGGCATTGCGCAGGCCTGTTTCTACGACAAGCTCGATCGCCTTCGCCATGGTCAGGATATCGTTCTCCTTGGTAAGCTCTCCGGTAGCCTTGAAAGCTTTGATAATGGCGTTCTCGATCTTCTGTGCCTCAAACGGCACTTCTCTTCCGTCACGTTTGATTACTGTGTTAAACATTTGCGCTGACCCTTTCAATTTACTCTAATGTGTATAGAACTGCTTTTCCCGTGCGTAAGGTCTCCCGGACATCGATCAGTCTCTGATTGTCGCTGCCTCTGTAGATGCAGTTCTGTGACAGTCTTGACAGAATGAACGGTCCGTCCACCAGGACGTCGACCTGCGGGAGGAGATCCCCGGTCACTGTGGCCGGCAGTGTCCCGTTAAGAATCTGCTCCGTCGTCCATCCGGTGTAGCACCACACGGAAAGGCCGTCTTCTTTCGCTGCTCTCGCGATCATCGCGGCCGCTTCCGGCTGATATAACGGATCACCGCCCGAAAGCGTGATCCCGTCCAGATACTTCGTCTCCCGGATCAACCGGATGATCTCATCGGTATCTGTCTCCTGTCCGCCGGAAGGATCCCATGTATCCGGATTCTGACAGCCCGGGCAATGATGCGGACATCCCTGCATAAACAGAACAAAACGCACGCCGGGACCGTTCACAAGTGTATGTTTCTTATAACCCGCAATCCGAATTTTCATGGTCACTCCTCCTCCGAACGTTTCTTATTATAACACAATATCTTGTGTTTGCAATACCCAATTTACAAAATATATAGTATTTTTAAAAAATTTTTTTTCGGTCCGCAATCTGTGGCCGAAGCATAACAAAAAGCCTTCGGTCTCCTTCCTGACAGCCGTGAGCATCTCACAGCACGTCACAGGAGGAAACCGAAGGCTTTATCGTTTTTTCTTATGGTATATCGTATTACTCCATTTCCGTCAAATATCCTTTGTTCTTTATCGTTGATTGTACATAGTTATTTATAAAACTATTGTCGGATTTTGGTTCGTTCCAAGCATTTCAAACATCAATTAAATATACTAATGTTCTAATCAATTTATACTTAATCACAGGCCATTTTTCAAGTAACAGTTCTCTCCTGCTTAACTGAAGCGCTATACTCAGTGCCGAAGAGCAT
>CACZPA010000147.1 GCA_902782895.1 uncultured Eubacteriales bacterium | reverse complement strand
CCATCTGTCACTTCGGCAAGCAGGCAGAGGGAGAGGTAGAGATTGACAGGAGAGACCACACGGTTTGTTTCTCCGGCATCGCGGAGATACTCCTGAGCAATGTCTTCCGTAAATGTTGACAGGGCTTTCGGTACAGTGTACTCTCGGCTTTGCTTAATTGAATTCGCCCAGGCTATGTAGCGGTCATGATAATCCTTTGTGTTCTCATCTGTCGGGAACGCGGGCATCTCCGGATAGTCCGGCTCCGCGATCGCGCCTACTGCGATGCTGCCGTTCCCGCCCGGACGCAGGATGATCCCGAGCGCGATGACCATAACAAGAACGGCCGCGACAGCACTCATCCACCATTTGTGCGGGCGGATGCCACGGGTCTTTCCGGACACGAATGTGGGCGCGGATGTGGATACGGGCGTAGATACGGATGTAGATACGGACGCAGACACATCCTGTGCCTCTTCGATAATCTTATTATCTATATTCGTAATTCCTTCGTAGATCTTCTCACTTTTATCACTCATAACGCGATTCCCTCCGTTTCCAATACCTTCTTAAGGTTCTGACGCAGGCTGTACATCTTCTGAGCAAGCTTAGCGGCCGGAATGCCTTGATCCTTGGCAAGCGCGTTCAGCGCTTCACCGTTCCAGTAGCGGCGCACGAAAAGAACCCGGTCGGCCTCCGGCAGCTTCTGCAGCCATGCGCTGATCACATGTCCAAGCTCCTTGGCATCCACCACGCTCTCTACGCTTTCCAAAGCCGGAACACAGTCCTCCAGCTCGCTCAGCAAAATGTCCATCCCGTTATACCGCTTCTGCGCATGACTGCGGCGCCAGCGGTCCAGAGCAAGGTTGCGCACGACCTTGCCGAGCCAGGCGCGGAGCAGTCCCGGACGCTCCTGCGGCATGGAATTCCAGGCTTTATGCCAGGTGTCGTTGACGCATTCCTCTGCGTCCTCATGACTGGACAGAATGTTATATGCCAGGCCCCGACAGAACGAACCGTATTTGAGCTCGGTTTCCTGTAAAGCGGCCTCGTCCCGCTGCCAGTACAGGTTAACGATCTGCTCATCCTCCATGCCTCATCACCTCCTTCACCTATATAGACGCAATCCATCCGCGGATATTGCACGAAAACAGAAAATAATCACGTTTTTTTTGGCTTCATCCATTCCAATGGACAAGCGAAGCAAGCAAATGCCGCCCGAACATATCCGGACGGCATGGTTTTATTCGGAACAAATAGATCGCGGGACTACAACACTTTACACGAACCGGCAGACGTGATCGACCGCGATATCGGAGAATCCGTACGCTTCGGCTTTAGTGAGTTTGCCGTTGCACAGGTCCGCGATCTGGCCGAGAAGCAGCTCGCCGCCTTCTTCGATCGTCATCGTGCCATCGATGATACCGGAGAGATCCGTATCGATATTGTCGTCCATCCATTCGGCAGTGCGCTTGTTCGCCGTGACCTTGAGCACCGGCACGATCGCGTTACCGGTCGGGGTGCCGCGGCCCGTCGTGAAGACGATGCAGCTGCAGCCGCCGGCGGCCATGGATGTAACGGAAGAAATATCATAACCCGCGGTATCCATGACAACCGCGCCGCGTTTTGTCGGAGGCGCAGCCTGCTCCAGGACCTCGACGATCGGCCTTGTACCGCCTTTGCGGATGCAGCCCAGACTCTTTTCGTCCAGCGTGGAAAGTCCGCCTGCCTTGTTGCCCGGTGTGGGCTGGCCGGCGCGACAGTCCTGTCCCGCGGCCTTCAGATGGTTCTCATAAGCTTCGCAGACGCGGATGATCTGATCGTGGATCTCTGGCGTCGCGGCACGGCGCGCCAGTACGTGTTCACCGCCGATCCATTCGATCGATTCGCTCATCATCGTGGTCGCGCCGAGATCCACCAGACGGTCGGAGAGATTGCCGACAGCCGGGTTGGAGGCGATACCGCTCGTCGCGTCGGAGCCGCCGCACTCGATGCCCATGATGATCTCGGAGATGTCGCATTCTTCTTTTTGCTGCATGGCAGCCTGGGCAGCCATGTCGCGGGCCGCACGCGTGGCGAGCTCGATAGTCTTGAGCGTGCCTCCGACTTCCTGAATGCCAAACGAAACGACCGGTTTATCGGTCAGCTTCTGGATCTTTTCCCGCAGCTGGCGGTGGGGGACCGTCTCACAGCCAAGGCCGATGATGACGACGCCCCAGACATTCGGATTGAGGGCAAAACCGGTCAGGACCTTCTGCGACATCGCGGTATTGGCGGCAACGTCCGAACAACCCGTATTGAAAACGATATTGACCGCGCCGCGCACCTGGCTCGCGACGATCCGCGCGCTTTCGCTGCCGCAGGCGCATGTCGGCAGGATCAGTACATGATTGCGGATTCCTACCCGGCCGTCCGAACGGCGATATCCCATAAATTTCATTTTCCTGCACCTCCGATCAGTTCACTGGCGTAATCCCGTTCCACACTGAAAAGATTCGTATGATCGACCAGATGGCCTTTCGCGACGGGAACGGAAAGCTCGCCGATCATTTCGCCGTATTTTATAACAGAAGCTCCCGCGGCAAGATCCTCCAGCGCGATCTTGTGGCAGTAGGGAATATCCTGACAGGCTACGACTTCGCACATTGTATCGCCATTGCGGTAAACGACGGTTTCTCCTGCCGCAACGTCGCGCACACAGGTCACGACATTGTCAAGAGGATCCATCAGTAAGGCATCGATTTTCATTTGCAAACCTCCTGCGTAAGTGATGGATTCAGTATAACATATCGGAAGCCGCCAGACAAGAAATTTATATTGCGGTTTTTCCGGAGTATGCTATAATAAAGACAAATGGGGTTCCGTGCCGTTAAACACAAATACATATGAGATCTGACACCGGCCGGAACCGGACAAATGAACAGGGGGTCATTATTATGGCAGACTTGACTGTAAAATCTTTGAATCTCGCGAATCCTTTTATCGTGGCGTCCAGCCCCGCGACGCAAGGCGCTGACAATGTGCTGAAGACCGCGAGGATCAAGCCGGGTGCGATCGTGCTGCGCAATTTCGGACACGGCAAGGGCGGCGGCAGCTATATCGGGCCGGATATCAACGCCTGGCGCAAAGGGCAGCATGTGACGCAGAGCCATGCGGTCGGCACGCAGATCCCGGATCCGATCGATACGCTGGAAAAATACTGCGAAGAGATCCGCCGCATCAAGCGGGAAATGGATCCGGATATCAAGCTGTGGGCGTCCGTGGGACATTTCAGCGACATCGCGAAGGGCGGCGACTGGGAGAAGGACTGGGTCACGCAGGCGAAAGAACTGACGCTTGCGGGGGCCGACGCGTTGGAGCTGCATTTCAACACGCCCGGCGTTGCGGCGACAAAGGACAGAACGCTGAATTATTACCAGCTGGTCGGATACAGCACGCGGCTGATCAAAGCGAATACGAAGCTTCCGGTCATGGCGAAGCTCGCGGTGGAAAACTGTGACGCGCTGACGGCGATCCGTCAGGCGGTAGCGGCCGGTGCGGACGCGGTAGGCCCGACAGCCCGCTGGAAGATGTTTGATTTCGATCTGGACTGGAAGAGATCCGAGCCTCGTCCGGGCGGTGGAGCGGGCGGCACACAGGCGGCGCCGATCATCAGCTATGTTGTGGCGGAGACGCGTTCCAAAGGCATCGACATCCCGATGTACGCGGGCGGCGGCGTTTTCACCTATGAACAGGCGCTGAAGATCCTGATGGCGGGCAGTCAGTGCGTGCAGCTGGGTTCGGTGGTATGTTCCTGCGGAATCGGAGCGGCCGGACGGCTGATGCGGCAGGCGGAAAAGTGGATGGATGAGCACGGCTATGCGACACTGGACGATCTGGTCGGTGACGCGCTGCAGCTTTTCAATATGTCGCCGGAGGTCGCGCTGCGCAGGGAAAAAGCCCTTGGAGCGGCATATCGAGGCGCGGTGGACGCGGACAAATGCATCGGCTGCGGTCAGTGCTACGATGTCTGCTGGAATAACGGCATAGAGGTCGTGGGCGGCAAGGCCGTCAAGAAGCCGGAATGCATCGGCTGCGGATATTGCTATCAGGTCTGCCCGACAGGCGCTCTGCAGGTCGACAAAGGTGGAATCCTCGCGGCGGCTTTTGACGGAGAATAAGCGGAACAATCGGGCAGGCGACCAGGCCTGGCGGAATGATCTGCCGGGCGCTGCAGCACTAATGGAATAGCGGAATTTTACCATACAGGAGGAGCACAGATGAGAGTACCTTATGACAAGATGGTCGCGGAGTTCAACCGCGTGTTGCTGAAGATCGGATTCACACCGGAGCGGGCGGACGTCGCGGCGCACCTGTTCGCAGACGCGAGCCGCGACGGCGTTTATACGCATGGCCTGAACCGTTTCCCGCGGTTTATCAGCAATATTCAAGACGGATGGATCGATATCAATGCTGAGCCTGAGCTGATCAGTCAGGTCGGCGCGGTGGCACGCTATGACGGCCATCACGGCCCTGGCAACCTGAACGCCAAGATCTGCGTGGAAAAAGCAATGGAGATCGCGGATCAGTACGGCGTCGGTGTTGTCGCGCTTGGCCGCTCCAACCACTGGATGCGTCCCGGCACTTACGGCCTCGAGGCCGCGGAGAAAGGCTACATCGCGATCATGTGGACCAATACGATTCCGAACCTGCCGGCGTGGGGCAGCAAAGAGCCGAGACTCGGAAACAACCCGATCGTTTACGCGGTTCCGACCCGCAAGGGCCCGGTTCTGCTGGACTGCGCGATGTCCATGTTCTCTTATGGCAAGCTGGAGTCCTACGCCCGCGAAGGCAAGGATCTTCCGGTTGACGGCGGTTACGGTAAGGACGGAAAAGTCACCCGCAACGCGGCGGAAGTCATGGAGACAGCGCAGTCTCTGCCGATCGGCTTCTGGAAAGGTTCCGGTATGTCCGTCGCGCTGGACCTGATCGCGACCATGCTTTCCGGCGGGCTGTCCGTCAAGGAAATCGGCGAGCAGGGCGTTGAGGCCAATCTGAGCCAGGTCTTTATCATGATCCGGACGGATCTTTTCGGCGACAAAGAAGCCATGCTCGATAAGATCGACGCGACGCTGCAGAATATCGAAGACAGCGCGCCCCGCAATGAGGGTGTGAAGGTCCGCTGGCCCGGCCAGGGCATGGCCCGCATCCGCGAGGAGAACATGAAGCTCGGCATTCCGGTAGAAGAGACGTATTGGAAGATGGTATGCGAGATGTAATATCGCACCGATATGTGATATCGCAGGACATGTGATGCTGCAGAATTTGTGATGCCACATGCGATAAATCCCGCAGGATTTGCCGCTGAATAAGCGGCCCTGAGCATATTGAGACGATAAGAAAAAGGTGAGTTCCGCAAGATTTCTTGTGCGATACTCACCTTTTGTATTGGATGACATTCTTGAATCGGATGACCACAGCGATCCCCTACTTCAGACGGGCAGGATAGGGCTGGTGTTCATTTTCGGGGCTGCCATTAGGGTGCCGGCAGTGTAAATCGGTTTTTTTCGAAAATATACTGCCGCTTGTGCTCGTTTTGGCAGTGTAAAACGCGATTTTTTCAAAATATACCGCCGGGATCAGTCCAAAAACAGCAGCGGACATGAGAACTGGACGGTTTTCACGGGCAAAACGCTCCAAATCACGGCGAAAGACGGCGCCTCCAGCAGTGTAAATCGGCTTTTTTCAAAAATATACCGCCGCAAGACCTTTGGGCAAACACCGGGGACGGATCTCGCACCTCGAGGGACAGTTACTGGACACCT
>CACZPA010000146.1 GCA_902782895.1 uncultured Eubacteriales bacterium | reverse complement strand
TTGAAAATGACCAGAACCATGCCCCACATGATGCAGAAGCTCATGAGCAGCGCGATGGTTGTAAAGGCTTCCGGCGTCATATTCGCGATCGAAAGACCACCGATGCCGACCGCTTCAGAGGCCGCTTCGGCGACCTGCGTTTCATAGTGCAGCGCGCCGATGACCGACAGGCGAAGCCAGGGCCACGGAGTGCCAAGGCTTCCGGAGAGCGCGATAACGCCAAGGAGAATACCGACGCTCGGCAGGACCGCGAAGGTCGCGCTTGCCGTAATGACGCGTTTCATTTTGCTGACATCGATCCCCATCGCTTTGCCCATACGGTAGGCGCGTACGGCGAAAACGATACAGATCACAGCGACGAACAGGATGATCCCGCCGCAGATCAGGTAGAGGACGGGACTGTTCAGCTGAGCAAGCAGTTCCATAATGTTCTCCTTTCGAGAGAGTGCGCTGACGGTGTTACTTCAGCTCCCGGACCAGGCGCGCGAATGTGTCCCCGCGCTCCATGAAGTTCTTGAATTTGTCGAAGCTTGTGCTTGCAGGAGAAAGCAGAACGATATCGCCTGGCTCGGCGATTCTGCGGGCCGCTTCCACAAGCTCCGGGTATTCATCAAAATGATAGATCGTGATCGGATTCTCGATCCCGCGGCGCGCGCATTCATCCAGCAGCGCTTTCTCGATCTTAGGACCGGTCAGACCAGTCAGAATCAGCGTCTTTACATGCTCGAGCAGCGGAGCAGCCAGATCGTCATAAGGGATCCCCTTGTCCTTGCCGCCTGCGATCAGGATCAGCTTCTGCTTGAAAACAGAGAGCGCGGCCTTGGTCCGGTTGGGACTGGAATCGATCGAGCTGTTGTAATACCGGACGCCGTCGAGCTCACGGATCAGCTGCAGACGGTGCTCCACGCCCTGGAAGGTTGTCGCGACATGCTCGATATCCTCCGGCTTGACAAACGGCGCGGTCGCAAGGATCGCGGCCATGTAGTTTTCGACATTGTGACGGCCGGGCAGCAGAATCTCATCCGCCGGGAAAAGAGGTGTCTTTTCGCCAGAGTGAACGAGTGTCAGCACACCGTTATCCAGCTCGATTCCGTCCGCGGTCGTTCCATCGTAGGAGAAATCCAGAACTGTCCCTTTGCCTTCCAGCGCGAAAGAGGCCGTGACATCGTTGCCACGGTTCAGTATCAGCGTGTCTTCGGGCTTCTGATACAAATAGATGTTGCGCTTGGCATCGATATACTCCTGGTAATCCTTGTGCACGTCCAGATGATTCGGCGTGATATTGGTCATGACCGCGATATGCGGGCTCTGGCGCATCGTCATCAGCTGGAAGCTGGACAGCTCCAGCACGACCCAGTCATCCGGACCGATCTCACCGATCTTGGAGAGCAGAGGCGTGCCGATATTGCCGCCGAGCCAGACCTTATATCCGGCGGCCTCCAGAATCTTAGCCGTCAGCGTTGTGGTCGTGGTCTTACCGTCGCTTCCCGTGATCGCGATCGTATGCGCGGTCGGGCAGAGGTCAAAGAAAACCTCCATCTCCGAAGTCACCGTGCTGCCGTTTTCCCGGGCCTTCACAAGCTCCGGAATATCAAAACGCATGCCGGGCGTCTTGAAAATCAGTTCGTCATCCAGGCCGGTCAGGTAGTCCGGACCCGTCAGGACCTTGACACCAAGCCGCTCCCACTCCTCGGGATCGGGAACAGGGTTTTTGTCACGGGCAGTCACCTGTGCGCCGGCGGCCGCGAGCATGTGGATCAAAGGACGGTTGGAGACGCCGATTCCGATTACACCGACGCGTTTACCGCGTACCATTTTGTTAAATTGTTCTATAGGAGTCATCATATGCCTTCTTTCTGCGATAAGAATAACCTTATTATAGCGATTCATACTGAATTTCGCAAGATAAGATTCTTGCTTTTTCGGCCGCCGCATGATAAAGTAATACAGTCGCGTCAGCGCGGCGGAGAGGAGCTTAAGTATGGCGTTTTTCTATCCGGATCATTACGCGGAATCCGTGCATGCGATTCCGTTCCGCAGGTTATGGGACAAGGGATACCGTCTGCTCCTTTTTGATGTTGATAATACACTGGAGACCTACGTGACAAAGGAGCCCGGCGAGAAGGTCCGCAAGCTGATCGCGGAGCTGAAGGAGATCGGTTTTACCGTGATCCTGCTGTCCAACGGACGGGAGCAGAGGGTCAAGAGATTCTCCGCACCGATCGGCGTCTCGTATTATTACAGAGTCGGGAAACCGATGCCGAAAGGCGTCCGGCAAGCGATGCGCGATACGGGATACAGCGCGCAAGAGACCCTTGTGATCGGAGATCAGATTTTTACGGACGTGTGCGCGGCACACGCCGCGGGAGTGCGGGCGATCCTGACGAAGCCGATCTCGCTCGAGATCGATGAGTGGATGACAAGACCCAAGAGGCCGCTGGAGAAACTTGTCCTGCGCGCTTATTTCAGAAAGAGGCGGAAACATGACAGATAACAACAATCCGGCAGCCGGGACGCTTGCGCAGATGCGTCTTGACGGCACGACGAAAATGTTCTGCGTGTTCGGAGATCCGATCGCGCACACTTTTTCACCGCGGATCCATGAGATCCTGATCCGTGCGCATGGCGGGAACATGGCTTATACAGCGCATCATGTCAAGCCGGAGCATATCGGGGACGCGATCCGCGGCGCGTGGGCGATGGAGATCGCCGGGATCAATCTGACGATTCCTCACAAGGAGATTTCGATGCCGTATCTTTGCGGAATCGACAGTGCCGCGCGCAAGGTCGGAGCCGTGAATACCCTGAAATGGACGCCGGATGGGTATTATGGCTACAATACGGACGTCTACGGGATGCGGCAGCAGCTGCGGACCGGAGGCATGTTTCTGGAGGGACAGGACGTGCTGCTGATCGGAGCAGGAGGCGCGGCCCGCGGAGCCTTAACGGTCTGCCAGCTGGAGAAGGCCGCTCGTGTGCGGATCTATAACCGCCATAGGGAGCGTGCGGAGGCTTTGCTGGCGCATTTTCTGGAAGCGGCGGCAGGAGAGGAGATTCCCGAGATTTCCGTGATTTCCTATGAAGAGATGCTGGAGACCGAGCATCCATATGTGCTGCAGACCACACCAGCCGGGATGAAGAATATCGCGGATCCGCTGCCGGTCATGGATGAGAGCTTCTACCATGGCATCAAGGCCGCGGCGGACGCGGTCTACCGTCCCAAGGATACGCTTTTCCTGCAGAAAGTCAGACAGCAGGGGGGACTTGCGGTGGATGGGCTGCCGATGCTTTTCTATCAGGGAGCACGGTCCTTTGAGATCTGGAACGATTTTACGTTTGACGACGCGGTCCGGGAGCGCGCCAAGCAGGAATTCCTGGAATGGGCGGACACCTATTTTGCTTAATATGAAGAGAACGGTTGTATTGATCGGGTTTATGGGCTGTGGCAAGACGACTTTCGGAGAGGAAGCCGCGCGCAGACTGCTGATGGATTTTGTCGATATGGATCAGGAGATCGAGAAGCGGCAGGGACGTACGATCTCGCGGATCTTTGCGGAAGACGGAGAAGAGGCTTTCCGCAAGATGGAGACGGAGCTTCTGACCGAATGCTGTCATGCGGGCGGGACGGTCGTCGCGACAGGCGGCGGTGTGGTCAAGAATCCGGAGAATATCCGCAGAATCCGGGAGAGCGGCGCGCTTACCGTTTACCTGAAGGCATCCCCGGAGGAGTTGTACCGCAGACTCGCAGAGGACGGGACAAGACCGCTTCTTGCCGACACGGCAGGGGAGGAGCGCTACAAGAGAATCTGTACGATGCTCGCGGAGCGCAGAAACCTCTATGAAACGGCCGCGGAAGCCGTCTACGACGAGGACGGGAAGACGGTTTCGGAGATTCTGGAGGATTTTCCGGACTGGTTAGCGAAAAAAATACAGAAAGTCTAAAAAAAACAGTTGAAATTTAGGCCTAGATACGATAAAATATTTTCAGTTATGTATACATGTATGAGGAGGTTCTAACATTATGGCAGACGTTATTTCTGCAAGTGATTTCAGAAACGGTATGACGATCGAGTTTGAGGGCGGCGTCTATACGGTAATAGAGTTCCAGCATGTTAAGCCCGGCAAGGGCGCGGCTTTCGTCCGCACAACGCTCAAGAGCGTAACATCCAGCGGTGTTATCGAGCGTACCTTCCGTCCGACCGAGAAGGTCGACCGTGCGATCATCGACCGTAAGGATATGCAGTATCTGTACAAGGACGGAGATCTGTACTACTTCATGGATCCCGAGAGCTTTGAGCAGATGCCTCTTAGCTCCGAGCAGCTTGGCGACGCGATGCGTTTCGTTAAGGAGAACGATACCGTACGTATTATGTCCCACAACGGCAGCGTATTCGGCGTAGAGCCTCCGATGTTCGTAGAGCTCGAGGTTACCCATACGGAGCCCGGCGCGCGCGGCAATACCGCTACCAACGTTCTCAAGCCCGCTGAGGTCGAGACCGGCGCTACGATTCAGGTACCGCTGTTCATCAACGACGGAGACAGAGTTAAGATCGATACCCGTACTGGCGAGTATCTGAGCAGAGCCTGATTCCCTATTATCCGGCGGAGATCTGCCGGAGAGTCCATCAGATTGTATCCGGACATGAGCCCGCAGGGGCTCATGTTTTTTTGTGAAAGCAACGAGCCAAAGTGCCCACTGTGTGCTCGCACACAAAGTGGGTACATTTGACGGACGGCGCGGATACCGTTCTATTTTCGCGGTATGGCTTTACAAAAGTAAGAAAATATAGTATAATCATTATAAATATACGGGAGTAATCCTGATATCAGTATGCGGAGGAACAGTAATGGACGAGACAGAACGCAAGACGAGCGTAATCGGTAAGCGCGAGCAGACCGGAGAGGTTCGTATATCGGATGAAGTCATCGCCATCATCGCGGATCTCGCGATCGGCGATGTAGAGGGAATCTATACCTACAGCAGCCGCAAGGGCAAACGGACCTACGGTAAGGGAATCGGCATCCGCGTGGAAGATAATAACGTTTATGCAAACGTTTCCATTATTCTGAAAAAAGGCTACAAGGTCGCGGCTGTCGCTCCGACGATTCAGCAGAAGATCAAGGCCAGCATCGAGAATATGCTGGAGATGAATGTAAAAGAAGTCAATGTCTATGTCGTCGGGATCCAGACCGACAAGAGCAATCCGGAACAGGATAAATAATACCATATGAGCAGAAAGACAGCTCGTGAACATTCATTCAGAATACTGTTCTCATTCCAGTTCAAGCAGGCCGGCGCGCCGACGATCGCGGAACGGATCGAACAGTATTATGCCGATTTCGGAACGGAGTCGGATCCGGTAGAGGGCGAGACACCGCTGACGCTGCCGGATGAGAAGGATAAAGCATTTATTCTGCGGGAGGTGCGGGACACGCGTCAGCACGTCGCCAGAATCAATAAAAGGATCGAGTCCGCGTTGAAGGACTGGAAGCTTTCCAGGCTTTCTTCATGCGATCTCACGATCCTGCAGCTTGCGGTCTATGAGATGGTTTATGAACCGGATATTCCGGTTCCGGTCAGTGTCAACGAGGCCGTGGAGCTTGCCAAAAAGTATTCCTCGGATCAGAGCCCTGCCTTTATCAACGGCGTACTGGGGACGATTTCGCGGGAGCTTGAGGGAGAGAATCTCTGATGCAAGGTCAGCAGCGGATACTTACAGTCAGTCAGGTCAATGCCTATGTGAAAAGGATCCTGTCGCAGGATGTGCTCCTTTCGCGTGTACAGATCACGGGGGAGATCAGTAATTTCAGAAGGCATTCTTCCGGACACCTTTATTTTGCTCTCAAAGATTCAGGTGCCGCGGTCAGCGCTGTGATGTTCGCTTCCGACACGGTAACGCTGCGTTTTCTACCCAGAGACGGAATCCGGGTCATTGTATCGGGCTCGGTTTCTTTGTATGAAAAAACAGGACAGTATCAGCTGTATGTGCATTCCATGGTGCCGGACGGCGTCGGCGCGCTGTATCAGGCTTTTGAAGAACTGAAGAACAAACTGCAGCAGGAAGGGCTCTTTGACGAATCGCGCAAGAGACCGCTGCCTGCTTTCCCGAGGAAGGTCGGTCTTGTAACGTCGCCGACCGGGGCTGCCGTACAGGATATGATCCGTGTTACGAAAAGGCGGAATCCGGGCATACAGCTTGTGCTGATCCCGGTCCTGGTCCAGGGAGAGGCGGCCGCCGCTTCAATCGTCGCGGGCATTCAGGCCGCGCAGAAGAGCGGTGCGGATGTGCTGATCGTAGGCCGCGGAGGCGGATCCATAGAGGATTTGTGGCCCTTTAATGAGGAGAGCGTCGCGCGGGCGATCGCCGCGTCTGAGATTCCGGTCATTTCGGCGGTCGGACATGAGACAGACTTTACAATCGCGGATTTTGCCGCGGA
>CACZPA010000145.1 GCA_902782895.1 uncultured Eubacteriales bacterium | reverse complement strand
CAGAGTAGGGATTACGGAAGGAAACCGACAGACCTGGAGTCTCGGCATGAGCATGAGCGAACTGACAAACGTCGTCCGCTACCGTCCCAACCGTGAACTGTGGAATTCCGTTGGCGGCAGAGGTGAGCAGCCGGATCTGTACGCGGAGCGTGAAGTCAGAGGAATTCCTCATTTTGGCGAAACACCGCTGGATATGGTGGAAGATACCGACAGGCTGGCGTCCCGGGCCTGGAAAGCGGTGCAGAACGCGGAAGCAGGCATCCGGAAAGAGCAGGCCGATTTCGAAGGCTGGAAGAACGATATCCGTGCTCTTTGCCTGATTACGGAATCCTATAACCGAAAGATCGAAGCGGCCTGTGAAGTATTAAAATACAAGTATTCCATGGATGAGAACATGCGGGGGGACCTGAACCTGCTTAAAAACGCGGCAAGTTTTCTGGAAAAAAGCCTGCGCGCATACCGTGAGGTGACGGAGCTGACAAGCAAAACCTATCTCTACGCGCAAAGCATGATTACGCCGCAGCGCAAGATTCCGTTCCCTAACGCAGAGGTGTATGGACACTGGAAGGATTGTCTCCCGGAATATGAGAAAGAGTACCGCAATCTGTGCCGCCATATCGAAGAAATGGAAGCAGGACGGTATCCGCAGAGTGCCGAAGAAACGGATACCTACGGTCCGCTGATTCCGGCATCCTTTACACTGGAAGAGCAGGCGGGGCTCGAGACTTATACGGTACAAAAAGGCGAGGCAGCTTTTGCCGAGGATCCACGGAATAAGATCGGGGACGTAGTGCCGGAGCTTGCGGCCGTCAGTAAAGCCCGGATTATGGAGATGATTCCCGAGCTTTCCGGGCTGACCGGTATCCGGTTCTCATTGGATTACGCGGTAGACCACGGCATTCATTTTACGGTCGATCTGGCAGAGGACAGCAGGATCCTGATCGGATACTTCCAGGACAAAGCCGTACAGTGGCTTAAGGTCCCGGATCTTGAGACAAATACGCATGCCGATGACAGGGGCGGACTCGAACCGGTCTATAAGAACGGGATGAATATAACCGGTTGCCCGAAGGTTAATTTCCACATGCTCCGGTATGAGAAAGGCAGGCATGAGCTCGCCTTTGATCAGGGTGCTTTCCTGGTGGCGGGTGTGATAAAAGCAGATCAGCCGATTACACCGCGCAATGCGGAGATTCGTGACGAAGCGCTGGAGAGCCTCGACTGGCTGTACGAGGACTAAGCGAGGACCATACGAAGACAAGGCTGGAGTCGTACGAAGACAGTGCGAAAGCCGTACAAAGACAGAGCTGATGCCGTGTTAGGACAGAGCGACGAAAGATCATGCAAAACATGGTTTTTCGTCCTCTTTTTTTGCAAAAAAAAATCAGAAAATCTCTTGCAAAGAATGGATTCTATGGTATAATGGAGTTGTGTGGAGGCGAATTGCTACCATTTGGAGTAAAATGAAGACAGTTTGGAACGGAAGGCAGGTGAGACTCGTTGTTCTGCAACAAATACAATCATACGATTGACGATAAGGGACGTCTGATTATCCCTGTGGAGTACAGAGAAGAACTGGCAGGCGTAAGCGCGGAAAACGGGTATCCTCGCCGATTCTATATTACGACTAATCTGTGGGATCCGATGGGAGCACAGGAGCCTTGCCTGTATCTGTGGCCGGAAGACAATTACAGAATGCTGCGCGATAAGCTTGCGGGAATGAGCGAACAGGATCCGCAGGTGCGCCGCATGAAGAGAAAGTTTTTCTCCAGCACACAGAGTACAACGCTTGACAAACAGGGTCGTGTACTGATCATCCCCGAGCTGAAGGAATACGCGGGGATCGAGCACGATGTCAAGCTGGTTGGAATGGACATGCGTATTGAGGTCTGGAACGCGGATGCATGGAAGGCTTACCAGGCGGCAGATGAGGACGACGGGTCCCACTGGAGCGAAACGCTTGGCGCATTGGGCTTCTAAGGAACAGGGCATCTATATAAATATAACGAGGCTGAGAACGTGGAATTCAGACATGTTTCTGTTCTGAGAGATGAGTGCATACGGAATCTGGAGATCGATCCCAATGGCGTTTACGTCGACGGGACACTGGGCGGTGCGGGACATGCCGCCGAGATCTGCAGAAGGCTTTCTCCGGAAGGACGGTTCATTGGAATCGACCAGGACAAAGAGGCTGTTCAGGCCGGCAGGCAGCGTCTGGCCGAATTCCCGAATGTCACGATTGTACGTGACAATTTCAGGAATTTTAAGAGCATTATAAGAGAACTCGGGGTTCAGCGGGTAAACGGGGTCCTGTTGGATCTCGGGGTCTCGTCTAAACAGCTCGACGATCCTAAACGGGGCTTTACCTACATGCAGGATGCTCCACTCGATATGCGGATGGACGAACGGGCTGCTTTTTCGGCATATAATGTAGTTAATGAATATGATAAAGATGAGCTGCGCCGTGTCCTGACCGAGTACGGTGAGGAACGGTGGGCTTCCAGGATCGCGGAATTTATCGTAGAAGCAAGAGCGGCGAAACCGATCGAGACGACAGGTGAGCTTGTCCGTATCATCAAGAACGCGGTGCCAAAAGGCGCCCGCGAGGACGGACCGCATCCGGCAAAACGCTCTTTTCAGGCGATCCGCATAGAAGTCAATCAGGAATTGACAATACTGGGACAGGCCTTGGACGATATGGCGAATCTGTTGGCACCCGGCGGCAGGCTGTGCGTCATCACGTTCCATTCGCTGGAGGACCGGATCGTGAAGCAGACCTTCAAACGTCTGGAGAATCCGTGTACCTGCCCGAAGAATCTGCCGGTGTGTATCTGCGGCAAGAAACCGGTGATCCACGTAATCACAAAGAAACCGATCGTTCCTTCTGAAGAAGAGTTGGAAGAGAATCCGCGTTCCCGCAGCGCCAAGCTGCGCGTGGCGGAGGGAATACTGAATTCATAAAATACCGGAGCAAAATCCGACAGACTGGTCTGAAAGAATGACCGGATGGATCAGCCCGATAGACCGGGCTGGCTCGAGAGAACGGTTCGACAGAAAGAAATCCAAGAGAAAAGAGGTGGGCAGTATGGCTGAAAGATTTGCGGCAACAGATGGCAATCTCGCGAGAGACCTGAATGCTGCCTACTTTTTCGATGAGCAGAACGCGGCGGAGCAGATCCCCGCATGGCAGCCGGAAGAGCCGGTCATTGAGACGCCGGTCGTAGAAGAGCCTGTCGTACAGGATGCGCAGCCGGCCATCCGTCCGATGTCTTTCCTGGGCAAAGTAGCGGTAATCGCGCTTTTTATCCTCTTTGGCTTTACTCTGCTGTATATGATCACGGACGCGAACCGAGTCTACGCGGCCAGACAGAAGTATGAGGATACAAGAGACAAGCTTGAGGAAGAAAAGAAAAAGACAGCCGTACTGCGCGATAAAGCTGAGACGGTCCTGTCCATGTCCGAGCTGTATGAAGATGCCATTCAGCGCTATGGCATGCGGGAAGCGCAGCCCGGCGAATATGTCACCATCGGCCCGCTCGTAGAGGCTTATACGGTACAGACGATCCAGGAAGAGAGAAAACCCACCGAGATCCGTATTCACTGGTTCGGGAAATAGCAGAAATCCGAAAGGGTCTGGCGATCAGACCCTTTTCTTTGAGGAGAGAGCGACATGACGAGATCACAGAAAGAGAATTCATTCAGACTTCGGCTTTTCATCTTTACACTCGCGGCCGTTCTCTTTTTTGTTGTCGTGATTGTACGAATCGCTTTCCTGCAGATCGCTCATGGCGCGGAATACAGTGAAGCCATCAAGGGACAGATCGGGACATCTGAAGATACGGAGATTCTTTCGTTGCGAGGCACGATCTATGACCGCAACGGTCAGGTACTCGCGCAAAGCAGCCATGTATACAATGTCATCATTGATCCGAAGATCCTGCAGGACGCGTCTCCGGTCGATCAGCAGTATACAATCAAAGAGCTTTCGGATATCCTGCGGATCAAGGACGATGCTTTGCTTACCAAATACCTGGATCCGTCCTATAAGAGCAGCCGTTATGAGCTTTTCTCCGCAGGAAGAGGCGTCTCGGAGTCTGTGAACGCTCTGATCGAGCAGCGAATCGCGGAAGGCGTGATCAAGGGTGTCTGGATGGAAGAAATCCAGGAGCGCAAGTACCCGGGCAACGAGCTCGCGGCGCATGTGATCGGTTTCAACGAAGCTTACGGACTGGAGCTGTATTATAATGAAGAGCTTTCCGGAACGTCCGGACGGCGCATGACCGTACAGCTTTCCGACGGATCGTATTCAACACAGGTTGTGGAGCCCATCAACGGCAAAAACCTGATCACGACGCTGGACCGTACGACACAGTATTATCTGGAAACGGCGCTTGCCGACGCGATGCAGGAGCAGAAGTGCCGTCAGGCCTGCGGAATCCTGATGAATCCAAAAACCGGAGAAATCTACGCAATGGCAGGATACCCGTCTTTCGATCTTAATAATGTAGAAAAAGTGATCGGAATCACTTCAAAATACACACAGGAGGAGCTTAAAGCCGATTCTTTCCTTCCATCCATTTGGAACAATCCGGTCATCAGCTCAACGTATGAGCCGGGCTCGACCTACAAACCGGTATTTGCCTCGTCCGCACTCGATTGCGGCGCGATCAGTGAATATGACGAATTCCTCTGCGAAGCGGTATATGATTACTACGATATACAGTTTAAGTGCGCGTTCTATTTTGCGCACGGCGTGCAGACGATACGGGAAATTATTCAGAATTCCTGTAATGTCGGCATGATCCAGGTCAGTCAGAGAATCACGACAGACGAGTACTGCGCCTATCAGGATGCTTACGGCATCGGGCACAAGACCGGCATCGATCTGCCGGGTGAAGTTTCCGCCAAGCTGCTGGTTTACGGGAAGAATACAATGGGACCGGTAGAGCGGGCGACCGCGTCGTTCGGCCAGGGCTTCAACCTGACACCGATCCAGCTGATCACCGCTGTTTCCGCCTGTGTCAATAACGGGTATCTGGTAAAGCCGCATATAGTTTCCGGAATTACAGACGCGGAAGGCAATCTGCTGAAAGATATTCCGGCACAGGTTGTCCGTCAGGTTATTTCACCGGAGACCTCCAGTGTTATCCGGGACGGTATGGAAGCCGTTGTCGAGAACGAGCCGGGCATCTGGGGAGAGCTGGAAGGCTATCATATCGGCGGTAAAACCGGTACGGCCGAGAAAGATTATGATGAGAAAAAATACGTGGTATCCTTTATCGGATTTGCGCCGATCGAGAATCCCGAGATCGGATTACTGATTGTTCTGGATGAAGCGGATGACGGAACCAGCGCGGCTGCGCAGAAGGTCGCGGCCAAGGTCCTTAAGAAGACGCTGCCGTATCTGAACCTGTATCCGGAAGATTAAGGAGGCATATATGAACTGGAAGAAAGTCATGAACGGAGCGCAGTATCAGGTTCTCGCGACAGGTTCCGAGGCGGATATCACCTCGATCACCTATGATTCACGCAAAGCCTGCCCCGGCTGTGCTTTTGTAGCGGTTAAAGGGACGGCTTTTGACGGCCACGATTATGTCGCGAAGGCGGCGGAACAGGGTGCGGTACTGGTGGTTATAGAGCGTGAGCTGCCCTCCTATCCGGAAGGAATTACCGTACTGCTGGTGAAGAGCACACTGGAAGCTATGCCTGTAATGGCTGTCAATTTCTATGAGAAACCCTGTGAGTCGATGACCATGATCGGCGTTACCGGAACAAAAGGAAAGACCACGACCACTACGCTGATCCACAGGATCCTGCTTGCCGCCGGACAGAAAGCCGGCCTGATCGGTACGATCGAAAACAAGATCGGCGAGACGGTGTATCCTTCCCAGTATACGACTCCGCAGGCGTTTGATCTGGAAGAACTGCTGAAACAGATGAAGGACGAGGACGTGCAGGCGGTCGCGATGGAGGTTTCCTCACATGCGCTGGCGCTGCACCGTGTCGACGGGATGAAATTTGAGATCGGCGTCTTCACAAATCTGTCCCTCGACCATCTGGATTTTCATAAGACGATGGAGGCCTATCTGCAGGCCAAAATCCAGCTGTTCCGTATGTGCCGCCTGGGCCTGACCAATATGGACAGCCCGGAGGGACGGATCGTGCGGGAGTGCGGATTCTGCAGGATGCGTGGCTACGCGGTGGATACCGAGACCGATTATCAGGCGCTCCATCTGCAGATGGATGTGCATGGGATCCATTATGACCTGAAGCAGCCGGACGGAACGACTTTCCCGATCAGCTATCCGGTTCCGGGACGTTTTAACGTCTATAATACGCTTGCCGCCGCGACGGTATGTCTGGAGCTGGGAGTCGCGCCGGAGATCATTCAGCAGGAGCTTGCCAGAACCGACCGTTCGGTCCGGGGACGGATGGAGATCCTGCACGGACCGGAAGGGATCGCGGCGATCGTCGATTATTCCCACGTTCCGGATGCCCTGCAGAATGTTCTGGAAACGATCAACGAATTCAAAACGAACCGTGTGATCACGGTTGTTGGATGCGGAGGAGACCGCGACAGAACCAAGAGACCGGTCATGGGAAGAATCGCGGGACAGTACAGTGATTATGTGATCCTGACCTCCGATAATCCGAGAACGGAGGATCCGTTCGCGATCCTCGCGGAGATCGAGCCCGGCACCAAAGAGACCGGCTGTCCTTATGAGGTCGTGGAAGACCGCCGCGAGGCGATCGCAAGGGCCATCGCGCAGGCACAGCCCGGCGATATCATCCTTGTCGCCGGCAAAGGACATGAAGATTATCAGATCATCGGGCGTACCAAACATCATCTGGACGATGTGGAAGAAGTCCGGAAAGCCTTTAAGGAGAGAGCATAATGATTCCGATTCAGGAACAGGATCTGCGCAAAGCAGTTGCCGGTGAATACCGCGGACACCTTGACAGACCGATCGAAAACGTGGTGATCGATTCCCGCAAAGTTACGAAAAACGCGCTATTTGTCGCCATGAAGGGCGAAAACGTGGACAGCCATCGTTTTATCGCGCAGGCATATGACTCCGGCGCCGGATGCGTTTTTGCATCGAAGGAATACGCGTCTGCGCACGCGATCGTTGTGCCGGAGGGACGGATGCTTGTGGTTTGTGAAGATCCCGTCCTTGCAATGGGCGATCTAGCCGCCTGGTACCGCCGTCAGTTCCGTATTCCGGTGGTCGGCGTAACGGGCAGCGTCGGCAAAACTTCTACCAAAGATATGATCGCCGCCGCGCTTTCGGGGGGCTTTGTTACGCACAAAACGCCGGCCAATCTGAACAATCAGTTCGGACTGCCGTTGACCGTATTCGGTATTGAAGCCGATACGGGAGCAGCGGTCCTGGAGATGGGCATGAACCATTTCGGCGAGATTCGTTATCTGGCGCATATCGCGAAGCCGGACATCGGCGTGATCACGAATATCGGCGTCTCCCATATCGAGTTCCTCGGATCGCAGCAGGGTATTCTGCAGGCGAAAACGGAAATGCTCGAGGAGATGGATGAGCACAATACGGTTCTCCTGTGCGGAGATGATCCGCTGCTCAAGGAATACGCCGTGAGCTGCAAGATCCCGCATCTGCTTTACGGTTTTGACGAGGAAAATGACGTTTGCTGCCTTACCTGCAGACAGAATGGAGATATTCTGGAGGCCGAGATCCGTTATCGCGACGAAGAGCCTGTTACCGTTCGTGCCAGAACGATCGGCAACCATATGGTATACGCAATGCTTGCCGCGTACAGCTGCGGCCGCTTGACCGGACTCAGCCCGGAGCAGATCCGGGAAGGTCTTGCCGGATATACCGCGACCGGCATGCGAATGCAAATGGTTACGACGGATGCTTACCGCATCATCGACGATTCCTATAACGCAAGCCCGTCGTCCATGAAGGCCGCGATCGACGTCATGTGTGCCGAGAAGGCGGAGAATGGACATCGCGCGGTCGCGATTCTGGGCGATATGTTCGAAATGGGCTTTTATTCAGAGACAGGACACCGCGAAGTCGGAGCATATGCCGCGGAAAAAGGCGTGGATCTGCTGCTTACGGTGGGGGAGGATTCACGTTACATCGCGGAGGAAGCAGCCGAGCACTCCGCAACAATGGAAGTGCATTCCTATCATACTTTGGAAGAATTAAAGGCGGACCTCTTTTCGCTGGTCCGTTCCGGTGATATAATACTGGTCAAGGCATCGCGCAGGATGTATTTCGATACGCTGGTGCCGCTGCTGAAAAACGGGCCGCAGCCATAAGCGGTCGGAAAAGAGGAATTGGTAAAATGAATGTTATGCCGCTAATCGCGCTGCTTGTCGCGTTTGCACTCCAGCTTGTATTCTGCCCGGTCGGGATTCCGCTGCTGCACCGTCTGAAAATCGGCCAGTATATCCGTGATCTGGGGCCGGAGGCCCACAAGAAGAAAACCGGTACGCCGACCATGGGAGGCATCATGATCCTTGCGTCCTTCCTGATCGCGGCTGTCATCGCGGCACCGCTTGACAAACGCGTCTTTTCGGTCCTGCTGCTGGTTTTCGTGCTTGGCTTTGTCGGATTCCTGGATGATTTCCTGAAGCTGCGCCACAAGCAGAATGAAGGGCTCAAGGTCTGGCAGAAATGGGTACTGCAGTGTCTGGCGGCCGTAATCTTCCTGTATATCACGAAGGATCAGCCCACGTCCGTGCGTGTGCCTTTTACTGACATCCGCTGGAATCTGGGCGGTTGGTACTACGTGATCATGTTCCTGTATATCCTTGGATTTACGAACGGAACGAATTTTACAGACGGTCTGGACGGCCTGGCATCGGGCGTGACCGTGGTTATCTGCGTATTCTTCGCGTTTGTCGGTTTCCGCGCTGGAGAGACAGCGCTTGTATCTGTCGCGATGGCGATGACCGGAGCGCTTTTCGGATTCCTGTTGTTCAACGCGAATCCGGCGAAGGTCTTCATGGGAGACACCGGGTCGCTCGCACTTGGCGGATTTGTGACATCCATGGCGATCCTTCTGGACAACCCGATCATCCTATTCCTGATCGGATTCATCTATGTCGCGGAAGTCGCGTCCGTTATTCTGCAGGTCGGTTATTTCAAACTGACACACGGCAAACGGATCTTCAAAATGGCGCCGATCCATCACCATTTTGAACTCTGCGGTATGAAAGAAACACAGATCGTCGCGATGTTCATGATCGTTACGGCTGTTCTGTGCTTTATCGGTATTTACGCGTAAAACAAAACAGCTGCAGTCGTTTGGCTGACGGCGGCAGTTAAATCCACCTGAAGAGAGGAGGGGCACCATGGCTGAAGCGAGAATTCTTAAACCCAAGATTTCTATAAGAGTCCGAAACTGGTTCAATCGTTTCTTTCTGGATTTCATTAATCTGAGTTCAGATCCGGAGTATAAGCAGGAAAAGAAGGATTCCTGGGGCCTTCCGCACAAAAAAGAAACGAATTTCCTCTTCATTGCCTGTCTTGTTCTTCTGTGTGTTTTCGGGATGATCATGGTAACATCCTCCAGTATCTATTCTGCTTATAATGGAGGAGACAGCCTGTATTATACCAGGAAACAGGCATTTGCCCTGATTCTCGGCTTTATCGGGATTCTTGCAGCCGTCTATGTTGTTCCGCTGCGGCTGTATCAGTCACTGGCTCCTTTGGCTTATGTAGTGGCGATCGCTCTGCAGATCGGTGTTCTGTTTTTTGGAGAGGAAATCAACGGATCACGCCGTTGGTTCGATCTGGGCGTTGTCAGTTTCCAGCCCTCCGAATTCACCAAGATCACGACAGCCATGATTACAGCCTGGCTCGTAAACCGGTACAGAGAACGGATTACGCATCCGGGAACCTTCATGCAGATCATTGTGGTACTGTTGATTCCGACAGTCCTGATTCTGAAGGAAAATCTGTCAACAGCCGTTATCAATTTCATGATTGGTCTGATGATTCTCTACGCGGGCGGAGCTAAAATACGTCATATTCTGACTCTGGTTATTATCGGCGGTCTTGGAGTAACCTTCATCCTGGTCTTGCCGCTGATCATTCAGATCGACCAGGCGCCTCATTTCCTGCAGCCGATTCTGAATGAATTCTATTACAGAACGCTGCGAATCAAGGCCTGGCTCGATCCGTTTGCCTATTCGGAAAACATCGTTTATCAGACCGTACAGTCGCTATACGCGATCGCTTCCGGCGGATTCTTCGGGAAGGGGCTTGGCAACAGCATTCAGAAGCTTGGATACATTCCCGAAGCACATAACGATATTATTTTCTCGGTTATCTGTGAGGAGCTGGGCATCCTTGGTGCGATCATTGTTCTGCTTCTCTTTGCGGGACTGATCATCAACGGAATCAAGATCGCTACCTATGCCCCGAATTTCTTTACACGCTGTCTTGCAATCGGTCTGATTTCGCAGGTCGCGGTACAGTCGATGATCAATATCGCGGTAAATGTGAATCTGATTCCGGTGACCGGTGTAACGCTGCCTTTTATCAGCTACGGTGGTTCATCATTGTCATTCTTGCTTGTATCGATGGGAATGCTTCTCAGTATTTCCCGCTATTCTGTGGCTGCGGCCGATAACTAGAAAGGAGGAGAGGAGATGGCTGGACATGTCCGCCTGGATCAGGAATACCGTTTTAACGCCGCAGGCAAACGCCGCCGCAGATGGCTGATCATTCTGTGTGTCATCGCGCTTCTTCTCATCCTGAGCTCGCTGCTGTTCCGAATTCAGAAGATCGAGGTTAACGGCTGCGAGACGGTTTCGGAGGAAGAGCTGCTCGAAAGCCTTGGCGTCAGGACCGGAATGAACAGTATCCGTTTCCTGATCGCGAAATCGATTCAGAAGCCCGTGATTTCTCCGAGAATCGAAACGCTGGATATCTATATGGACTGGCCGGGGACACTTGTGATTGATGTAAAAGAGCGCACAGTCATCGGCTATGTGGAATACATGGGGACGTATCTGTGTATCGACGAAGCGGGATATGTTGTGGATTCCACCCATTATCTGACGGATGAGATGCCGGTCGTGCAGGGCGTGGAAATCCGGAATTTCCGCCTCGGCGAACCACTCAATACTGCCAGCGCGTCGGTGGCGCAGACTGTTATGGAGATCTGCGCGGATCTGCGGAAGTATCAGATCTCTTCCGAAATCGTGTCTATGGATCTGGCGCGCATCTCGGATATCCGCCTGTATACGGAAAGGCTCGAGATCCGTTTCGGCGAGGATTATGATATTGACCGGAAGACGCAGGCGCTTGCCGAGATTCTGGCCGCGACGCCCAATGCGGAAGGGATCCTGCATCTGGAGGATATCGACGGGCAGATTTATCTGGAAAGAAACGTCTGAGTTATAATATGTTACAGTGATTGTAAATATTTTTAAAAACTTTGAAATGTACTCTTGATTTCTGTTCATAAAACAGGTATGATATGAGTACCAGTTTTTGTCGAAGGAGGAAAATGAGTTGGATTTCGAGTGGACAGAAGACCTGACTGATAATAAGGCTAAAATAAAGGTAGTTGGAGTTGGCGGCGGCGGTAATAACGCGGTAGACCGTATGATCAATGACGGACTGCAGGGCGCTGATTTCCTGATCGTGAATACGGATGCGCAGGTTCTGCGTCTGGGCACCGCTGAGAACAAGCTTCTCATCGGCCAGAAGCTGACCCGTGGACTGGGTGCTGGCGGCAATCCGGATATCGGAGCGCAGGCAGCCGAGGAGAGTGAAGAAGAGATTAAGGACGCGCTGAGCGGAGCCGATATGGTATTCGTTACGGCAGGCATGGGCGGCGGCACCGGTACCGGAGCTGCTCCTGTTGTCGCGCGTATTGCCCGCGAGATGGGCATTCTGACGGTTGGCGTCGTTACCAAGCCGTTCTCTTTTGAAGGCGCGAGAAAGATGCGTACCGCAGAGTCCGGTATCATGAAGCTGCGTGAGGGCGTAGACACACTGATCTGCATCTCCAACGACAAGCTGCTTCAGATCGCGGACAAGAGGACCACGATCCAGGATGCTTTCCGTCTGGCCGACAGTATTCTGCGTCAGGGCGTGCAGGGCGTTTCCGATCTGATTTACCGTCCCGGTATCATCAACGTGGACTTCAATGATGTTAAGACGATCATGCAGAACAAGGGCGTTGCTCATATGGGCATCGGCCGTGCAAAGGGCGACGACAAGGCGCATAAGGCAGCCGAGATGGCTATCAGCAGCCCGCTGATGGATACCACGATCGACGGAGCCAAGGGCGTCCTGATCAATATCTGCGGCGGACCGGACATGACCATGTACGATGCGGTCGAGATCCCGAACATGATTACTTCTCATGTCGATCCGGACGCGGAGGTTATCTACGGAACGTCTGTTGACGAGAATCTGCAGGATGAGATCATCGTTACCGTTATCGCGACGGATTTCGGCGATCAGGCTCCGACTTTCACGCCTGCTCCCAAGGTATCCGTTAAGGATAACGACGTGGCAAAGGATCTGTCTGAGCTTGATCCCGCGACAGCTCCGAAGACGGAACCAAAGACCGCTCCGAATGTCGGCGCGAACTTCAATACGGCCGGCAATAACTATCAGGGCACTTCCGGCAACTCCTACGGACAGCCGCAGCCAAAGCGCAGCGATAACGATTATCCGGTGGATATTCCGGTGTTCCTGCGTAAGGGCCGTCATTGATTTCTGACTGGTTTAGTTAACGAAATATAAGATATCCCTGCCTGTAAAAACTTGTTGCTTAAGCAAAGGCGTTTTTACAGGCAGGGGTATCTTTATTTTCTTGTTATCAGCCATTCAGAAATCGAGGGCAAGGTGTAGGTTGTTCAAGACGGAGAGAGGGTCTCTTTATTTCTTTGTTATCATTCGGTCAGAAATCGATTACAGTCAGGATTGCAGGGAGAAGCTGGTTTTTACCTGTGTAAGGAAACGTTCGGAGATAGGGGTGAAGGTCTGGTAACGGTTCCAGATGAGATACAGCTTCGCTTCAAGCCTTGGAGAGAGAGGACGGAACACAAGGCCGCTGTCGGGGGAGACGTCGACAAGATGCGCAAAGGACAGCTGATAGCCGAGTCCTTCCCGAACAAACATGGAAGCGTTATAGGGCAGGCGGAAGGAGCCTTCAAGGCGGATCTGCGCGAAACGGCTGCCGGCCCAGCTACGGATATCGCCTTGCCATCCCTGTACGGAGGTAAAGAGCGGAAGTCCGATAAGATCGTCGATCCCGATGCTTTTCTTCGCGGCCAGAGGATCCTGTGCAGGGATGACAAGTCCCCAGATATCACTCTGCGGGAACGTGATGGAATCATATTTCCCGGGATCCGGCGCATCGCAGATTACTGCAAAATCCAGCAGACCCTTGTCCAGCTTTTCGGTCACCTGTTCGGTGTCGCCGCTTGTGATATGATAAGTCAGATCGGGGCAGCGCTCCTTCAGCAGACGGATCTCCCGGGCAAGATAGCGGATCTGATAAGACTCCGCCAGGCCGAGGTACAGTTCTCCGCCGGAGACCTCGTCGAGGGACTGGAACTCCCGCTCGATCTTGTCGGCCATATTGATCAGATTCTCAGCGCGGTCACGCAGCAGCGCGCCTTCGTCTGTAAGCGCAATGCTGAAGCTGCGGCGGATAAACAGCTTTTTGCCCATTTCGTCTTCCAGAGACTTTAAGGCTTTGGAAAGCGTGGGCTGCGTGACGTGAAGCGTTTTGGCAGCCTTTGTCATGTTTTCTTCACGGGCTACCGCCAGAAAATACCGTAATGTCCGAATTTCCAAAGATATGCATCACCTTTCCTATATGATATTCTATATAGGAATATCATGATATGCATTATAACTATTAGCACAAGAAAGGTCAAGCGTATATAATAAAAATGCCGGAGTCGGCAGTAGCGGACCCGTGGGAGTCCGATGGAATAAGGGGGATAAATAAATGATTTACAGAGATTTTCAGGATATGAAGCTGTCAGCGCTCGGCTTTGGCGCCATGCGTCTGCCGGTCATTCAGGGTGACGATGGCAGGATCGATGAAGAAGCAGCACTCCACATGGTCGACACAGCCATGAAGAACGGTATCAACTATTATGATACGGCCTGGGGCTATCATAACGGCAATTCCGAGCTCGTTCTGGGCAAGGCACTGGCTCGTTATCCGAGAGAGAGTTTCTATCTCGCGACCAAATTCCCCGGGTATGATGCCGCCAACTGGGGCGATGTGGAGGAGATCTTTGAAAAGCAGCTTGAGAAGCTGGGCGTAGAGTATTTTGATTTCTATCTCTTCCATAATGTCTGTGAGATGAATACCGATGCCTATCTTGATGACGAGAAATACGGCATCTACAGTTATCTGATGAAGCAAAAGGCAAACGGCCGCATCAGACATCTCGGATTCTCCTGTCATGGGAATCTTCCGGTGCTGAAGCGTTTCCTGGAGGCCTACGGCAAGGATATGGAGTTCTGCCAGCTGCAGCTGAACTATCTGGACTGGACCTTCCAGAGCGGCAAAGAGAAGGTTGCGCTGCTTGATGAGTGGAATATCCCGGTATGGGTCATGGAACCTCTGCGTGGGGGAAGGCTGGCAAGCCTTGCGCCTGAGTATGAAGCTCGGCTGAAATCCATGCGTCCCGATGAAGAGATTCCGGCATGGGCTTTCCGTTTCCTCCAGAGCATTCCGTCTGTTACCGTAACGCTCTCCGGTATGTCCAATGAGGAGCAGCTGAAGAAGAACCTTGCCACTTTCGCCGAAGAGAAAAAGCTGTCAGATACAGAGATGACAGACTTGCTCGGCATCGCCGATAAAATGCTGTCCGTGGGCACGGTTCCCTGCACGGCCTGCCATTACTGCGTGAGTCATTGTCCGCAGGAATTGGATATCCCGAGCCTCCTTGCCTTGTATAATGAACATGTTTATACCGGCGGCGGATTTATCGCGCCAATGGCACTTTCTGCTCTGCCGGAGGAGAAGAGGCCGCAGGCCTGCCTGCAGTGCCGAAGCTGTGAGCAGGTCTGCCCGCAGCAGATCAAGATCTCCGAGGTACTGGCGGATTTCTCCGCTAAGCTTGGATAAAACGGATGGTGCTCAGACATAGGAAAGTAATCACAACTACGCTGATGGTGCTTCTGATGTTGTTTACGTCGGCTGGCTGCACGAGACAGACAGAGCACACCGGATCCGACACATCACAGGATCCGGCAGTGGGCGTATTTGATTACGAAAATCATACCGTGCTGTTAAACAGCGGTTATACGATGCCGATTCTGGGTCTTGGAACCTATTCACTCGATCATGATACCTGTGTGAATTCTGTCATGGCCCTGCTTGAAAACGGCGGAAGGCTGATCGATACAGCCTATATGTATCATAACGAAGAAGCTGTCGGAGAAGGTGTCCGAAGGGCGATGGAGGAGTATCATATCCCCCAGGAGGATATCTTTGTGATCACTAAGATCTATCCGAATCAGTTCAGTGATCCTGCGCTGGGATCTGCAGAGGGGCATCGTGGTCATCCCCGGCTCTTCCAATCCCGAGCATATCAAAGAAAACCTCGACCTGTTCGGATTTGAACTGTCAGAAGAGGAAATGGACGCGATCAACGCCCTCGACCGTAACGAAAAGCACGACTGGTATTAAATCAGTGCTTTCAATCAAAAAAAGAAAACTCCCTTCGGGGCACCCTCCGCAAGGAAGGTGCCCCGAGGTTTTGCTTCCTCTCGTCTACACCTCATCCGACCTCGCTTCGCTCCTCACAACAATAGTGTGCTTCTCAGAAAAATAGTTGTTGAGCCAGGGTATAACCACCTAAAAGGGTATGAAATAGGCGTGACCATTGCGGTCACGCCTATTATGTCTCTCGGGTTTTGTGGGGCAAAATCCGATGCTCGTTATGATTGTGGACAGGGGAAGCTATTCCCTATAAACTCAAATTCGGACGAATGATGCTTATTTCTGTTCTCGCAGATAGTGAGAGATGTCTTTGACAGCCACTGCATTACCTGCGGACAAATAT
>CACZPA010000144.1 GCA_902782895.1 uncultured Eubacteriales bacterium | reverse complement strand
TTCTCCGTGGCTTCCGGCGGCGGCACAGGACGTACGCTTCATCCGGACAACATGGCGGCCGGCCCGGCTTCCTATGGTATGACCGATACGATGGGCCGTATGCACAGCGATGCGCAGTTCGCAGGTTCTTCCTCCGTTCCCGCTCATGTTGAGATGATGGGCCTGATCGGCGCAGGAAACAACCCCATGGTCGGTATGACCGTCTCCACAGCTGTTTCGATCGAAGAGGCTGCCAAGGCAGGAAAGTTCTGAGATTGAACATATCATGCAAAATAATGATCCGCATCCCACATTCAGGGATGCGGATTTTTCATTCCTGTGATAAAATGCCGGTAGTATTTGCAGCACATCACTGCAATGGATTTACAGAATAAACGGGAGGATCGTGTTCAGATGAAAGCGGTCAATGATTTCAGACACAGCGGAACAAAAAATACTGCGGAGACGGCGCGGGAGAGAAGGAACCGGGCCGTCGCGAGGAAGGCGGCAGTGGAAGGCTTTGTCCTTCTGAAAAATGAAGGACTTCTGCCGTTCGCGGCAGGTACGTCGCTCGCTCTGCTCGGCAGCGCGAACCATATGATCAAGGGCGGTACCGGATCCGGCGATGTCAACCAGCGGGACGTCGTCAATATCGATGAAGGGCTGCGCAGTGCCGGCGTTACGTTAACGACAGAGAACTGGCTGGCGGACTTCGACCGGCGCTACCACGATGCCCGTCTGGCATGGCGGGATTCCATCCTGGGGACGGAGACCGGCACGGATTCCACAAGCGTTTTCAATAACTATGCGCAGAAAACTTTCCGTATGCCGGACGGCCGGGAGATCATGGACGGTGATATCGAGGGCGCACAGGCTGCGGTCTATGTGATCAGCCGTGTGGCCGGAGAAGCAGCGGACCGCAAGGCGGAATGCGGCGATTATTATCTGACGGAGAAAGAGACAGCCGATCTTGCGTGGCTGGATAAAAAGGGACTCCCGACGGTCCTGATCGTGAATGCAGGCGGCCCGGTGGAACTGACCGCTGTGCAGGAATTGGCCTCTGTAAAAGCCATCCTGTTCATCTCCCAGCCGGGACAGGTGGGCGGAAATGCCGCCGCGGATGTCCTGACGGGCAAAGTGACGCCTTCGGGTAAGCTGACGGATACCTGGGCGGTGCAGTACAGGGATTATCCGAACGCCGAGACATTCAGCTATCTGTCCGGTGATACGAGCCAGGAATTCTACCGGGAGGGCATCTATGTCGGCTACCGGTATTTTGACAGCTTCGGCGTGAAGCCGCTGTATCCGTTTGGATACGGTCTGTCCTACACGGATTTCCTGATCAAAGCCGGCGAGATGCAGGTGAATGCGCAGGAAGTCATCGTTCCCGTTACGGTCACCAATACGGGAGACAAATATGCCGGGAAGGAAGCGGTGCAGGTCTACATTACCTGCCCGCAGACCGGGATCCATAAGGAATATCAGCGTCTCGGCGGATTTGTGAAGACGCCGCTGCTGGCGTCCGGCGAGAGCTGGAACGGCAGCGTGACCATTCCCGCGAAGCAGTTCGCGAGCTTTGATGAGGAGAAGTCAGCCTGGATCCTGGAAGCCGGAAAGTACGGCCTGTGGGTCGGGAATTCCTCCGTGTGCACGGAGCTGACGGCAGTGCTCAGGGTCGAAAAAGATATCATTCTGGAGGAAGTGCCGCACATCTGCCCGATGCAGGAGTGGCTGCCGGAGATGCAGCGCCCGGACGGCATTCTGGAGAGAGAAGCGGCGTGGCATCAGGCGGCAGCGGAGGTCGGTATGCCGGAAATCCCGTTTGCGCCCGCACCCGAAAAGCGTCCCGCCCCTTACGCGGATTCGGTCACACAGGAAGCAAAGCGGATCGCCATCAGAGCGGACATTGAGGAGCTTCTTCCGCTGTTCTACGGAGAAATGAGCAAAGGCCAGGGCGCGCTCGGCGCCGCCGGCATCAAAGTGCCCGGATCAGCAGCCGAGACCAGCGGTGCACTGGCGAAGAAATACCGGATCGCGCCGGTCGTACTGGCGGACGGACCGGCCGGACTGCGCCTGAATAAGAATTATGATGTGGATCGGGAAACGGACGAGGTGATCCCGGAGGGCTTCCTCGCCAGTCTGGAAGACGGATTCTTCGTGACGGAGAAGACCGCGGAGCGGGAGAATGCCGAACACTGGCATCAGTACTGCACGGCCTTCCCGGTCGGCACGCTGCTGGCGCAGAGCTTCGACACGGACCTGGTTGCGGAAGTCGGGCAGGCGGTCGCCGAAGAAATGGAAGAGTTTCATGTCGGCTGGTGGCTGGCGCCGGGTATGAACATTCACCGGAATCCGCTTTGCGGCCGGAATTTCGAATACTATTCGGAGGATCCGCTGGTTTCCGGGATGATCGCCGCGGCGATGACGCGCGGGGTGCAGAGCATGCCGGGTGTGGGGACCACGATCAAGCATTTTGCCTGTAACAACCAGGAAGACAACCGCATGCTCTCGGACAGCATCGTTTCCGAGCGCGCGCTGCGGGAGATCTATCTGCGGGGCTTTGAGATCGCGGTGAAGACTTCCCAGCCGATGTGCATCATGACTTCCTACAATCTGATCAACGGGATCCATGCCGCGAACTGCTATGACATCTGCACGCAGGCCGCCAGGAACGAATGGGGCTTCGCCGGTGTGATCATGACGGACTGGACAACCACGATGCATCCGGGCGGCAGCATTCCCTGGAAATGCATTGCCGCTGGCAACGATATCATCATGCCGGGCGATACGGTGGATGAAGAAAGCATCCGGGAAGCCGCGGCATCC
Source organism: uncultured Eubacteriales bacterium (assembly GCA_902782895.1). Taxonomy (GTDB): domain Bacteria; phylum Bacillota; class Clostridia; order Lachnospirales; family Bianqueaceae; genus RUG12817. The sequence goes on along the minus strand of CACZPA010000144.1, from coordinate 995 downwards.
GGCGAACTGTCGGAGACCGTGATCCGGGAAAGCGCGGAGCGCATCATCAACATGATCCTGCGGACGAATTCCTACAAAGACGCCGAACCTTACGGAAAGATCCTGCAGTGATCCCGCTGCTGTAAAGAAAACCCCCGCCTTGCCAAATCAGCCTTTTGGTGCTAGATTATAGGGCGGGGGTTTTATCTATGAACGCTAACGATTACGGCCGCCGCGCATGGCGGCTTCTTTATCCGATCCTGATTTATTTCGCAGTTTATTATGTGATCTATGTCTGCGGCGGCATCATCGGGATGACGGTGTCGTTCCTTGACATGGAACGCACGGGCGTGAACCCGGATGTCTATGTGCTGATCGAACGCACCTATCAGGCGGTCGGAAGCTATTCCCTGCCGATGTCGCTTGCTGCGGCAGTCATCATGATCCCGATCCTTTTTCTGCTCATCCGTTCGGACAGGAAAGCTGTCACGGTTCCAGTCCGTTATGAAGCCGTGCCGGCACCCTTTTATATCCTGTGCGGACTGCTCGGGGCAGCGGCCTGCCTGGCCATCAACGGCATGCTGATGATCAGCCGGCTGACGACCCTGCTGGCACCGGAACTGGAGCAGGTCGGGAACAGCCTGTATCAGGGACAGTATTTCCTGGAGATCCTGGTGACCGGGATCGTCATGCCGATCGTCGAGGAACTGCTTTTCCGCGGTCTCATCCAGAACCGGCTCAGAGAGTATCTGAAGCCCGGACATGCGATCGTGCTATCCGCCGTCTTTTTCGGCTTCTATCACGGCAATACGCTGCAGGTGATCTATGCACTCCTGATCGGCCTGCTGCTCGGTTATGTGTATGAAAAGTTCCACAATCTTGCCGCGCCGGTCGCGCTGCACTGCTTCGCGAATATCGTGTCCGTGGTCGGCTCGGAAACGCCGCTGCTCGACCGGATCTTTTCGCAGGAAAATGAGATCGCTCTGATGCTGACGACCGGCATCTGCTGCGCAGCG